>JAILPJ010000089.1 GCA_024699605.1 Desulfovibrio sp.
CCGGCAAAACCTTTTCTTATTCCCTTGCCTGAATTTCTAATAACATTATCATGCAGACTAATAAGAACATCTGAAGTTACTATATCTTTAGAATTCATAAAACTATAAACATAACCTACCCAGCAGTTGTCTTTTCCCTGAAAAATGCTTTCTAACCGCTCTTTATCATTTGTACTAATCGCCAACTCAAGTCCTTCTATATACCAATTATAAAAAAGTTCTTTAACAAATATATTTTTTTGGATGTCATAAAAAAAGTCAAAATTCTTAAATTTCGCTATTTTTTTATCAAGATAATCGATATCGTTCAAAATCTTTTTAGCTTCTTCGTCAATTTCTGGAATCGCCAGCCACTTGTCATTTTGCCAAATTAGCTTTTTCATAAAAAATACCAGCCTTTGCTTTGCTATCCTGGCCTCAAAATACGAATACCATATTCTTATCTGGCATAATATAATATCCTTTATTTTACGATTTGTCAACCAAAAAATTTTTAATAAAAATCCCCGGTGAAACATTGTCTCGCCGGGGATTTTCTTATGCCGTGCCTTGTTTAGGCACTTGTTAGCCTGCTGTCATATTTTACGGGATCCGCTTCTGCTCTGCGTCTGCGTTTCTTTCAGGCTTTGTTCCTGTGTAAGCCGCTGCGTCTCCTCCTGCACAAATTTGTATTCCAAAGCCTGGCCTATCTGATCTCGCAGCTTTGAGCCAAGTTCTATATAAGCATCAATATATTCGTCGATTTCAAGCTTCTCTTTGCCGAACTCTGGAGTAAATTTGTCAAGAATAATAATATTTTGATTATCTTCAAGCGATTCATCGACGTCTATTTCTTGATAAATTCTGTCGTCCTGAGCGTCATAAATCAGAGCTCTGGTTCCCACTCCGTCCGTGTCTGTCAAGCAGCTGTCAATCCAGAGGGCAATTGCCTCTTTGTTGTTTTCACTGATATATTCTACCTTCATCTCGTATTCACTATCAAAGAACTGAATGTCTTTGCGCAAATTTTCTGGCACAAATTCCATGGCAAGACCACGGTTCTTGACAGCTTCAAGGCAAACATCAGGCGTCTTCAGATCTTCTCTTACTAGATTAAGGTTAAGTCCGTCATTCTTAACGGCTGTCATGACGATTTTCTTGTTTTGCATATCTCGCGGCACATCAACAAAACAACCATTATTTTTGAGAGCCGTAAGGCAAATCTCCTCATCCAGCAAATCTGCGCGGATCAATCTCAAATTATCACCATCACGAGACACGGCAGCCAGACACAGCTCATGCGTCTGATCTTCCTGTGCTATTGCCGCAAATCCGTCATGCTCAACAGCAGTCACGAGCAGATCGGGCGTTATCAAATTATCGGGCACGTAGTAAAGCGCAAAGCCGTCTTTTTCAACTGCTGCCTCGCAGACAGTCCGGCTTTTTAACCTGTCCGGCACAAATTCCAATGCTTCGCCATTCTGCTGCACCGCTTCCAGGCTCATTCCAAGTGTTTTCCTGTCATCAGAAACATACTGCAACGCCCTGCCGTTCTGTCTGACTGCCGCCGTGTTGAGCTCCGTATTCCTCAAGGAATCCGGCACATACTGCAATGCCATGCCATCCTGCTCGACAGCTGCTCTGCAGATCTCTTCCGTACGCTGCTCCTCAGGCACGCCGGCCAAAGCCTGCCCATCCTGTTTTACAGCTTCAAGACAGACTCTCGGCGACTTCAGTCTCTCATCTTTTATGTAACTTAAGGCAATGCTGTCATTTTTAACGGCAGTAAGCGCCAGCTCCTCGGTCTGCTGATTTTCCGACAAATACCGCAGAACCATGCCGTTCTTTGCGCACGCTTCCTTCAGAAATTCCGGCGTTCTGATCTTTTCGGGAATTTCGCTCATCATCCAGGGCGTCTTGACAATAGCCTCAAGACAAAGAGCCGCTGTCCGCTCTTTCATAGGCACGCTGCGCAAAGCATTTCCGTCGCTTTTGACCGCTTCCCAGCAGAGCTTTCCCGTTCTGTACTTTTCAGGGACATACTCCAGCGCCCCGCCATGCCGTTTGACGGCTGTCTCATAAAGCAGATTAAACTGCATCGATTTCGGTACTTCCTTCAGCGCATAGCCGTTCCTTTTCACACAGGCCAGAAAAAACGTAGGCGAAAAGTGCCGCTTCGGGACATTCTCCTTCAGCTCCCACGGGTGATGCGCTACCGCCTCAAGACAGACTTCACGGCTCCTTTTGTCTTCGGGTACGGTCGCAAGACCATAATCGCGTCTCATATCTTCAAGATAATTTATCAGCATTTCGTTGCTCCTTGCTGGAATTTTTGATTTTTCAGTCCTGTATTGACATGACATCAAGGTTTCGCCATAATTTCTTTTAAGCTCAGGATTGGAGCGTTCCAGCTCAGCTTTGAGTGTTGTGCGTTTAATTTACTCCTGAGCTTTTCTCATTCCCGCCCTTGTCATGGGATCCAGAAATTTCTATAGTATCTCTGCCGGCGACGTGGAGGGCGGCATCGCCTGTTGAAACGTCAAGTCCGGATGAGGGGCGGAGATGTCTCGACAGCGCCTCAAAAAAATATTCACCTTTTCAGTCAGCTCTCCTGAAATCAGCCTTGCTGGGAGTTTGCGCACCCTGGGCAATTGTAGCCTGTTTGTCCGCGCCCATGTGAGGCTTTTTAATTTTGTAATTGCTGATTACCTTCCCCTGCCCTTCTTCTGCCCCTGCTCTTCCTTCTGCTCAAATTTCCGCTCATTTTCCTGCTCACGTTTCTGTTCTTCACGTTCTACCAGCGCATTGGTCAGACATGTCTCTGCTTCCTTTTCGATAGTCCACTTCATTCTTATGTTTTCACTCTCACTCGTAGGCAAAGGCAAAGAAGAGTCATACACCGAAACGATGACAGTGTTTTTGTTCTTTGGCGTTACTTCACCAAAAGGCTCATAGTCCCTGAAAACACGGCCGTCTTCGAGATCAACGCAGAGCGCTGACTGGCCGATTTCCGGAAGATTGCCGGATACGCAGTCTTCGACCTAATCTTTAATAGAGCTATTGCTATGCAGAATCTTTTGAGACATGTTTTCAGACAAAAAAATAGCATTTTCTTCCGAGGAAATATTGACATCTGTGGACGAAGGGTTTAAATTATTTTTGCCGACGGTGTGGAGGGGGGCATCACCCTGTGAAGCACCAAGTTCGGAGGGAGATCGGAGATGTCTCGACAGGTCTCTGTTTAATGAAATAATAATTTTATTATAATAAAGAATTTCGTGGGCATTATTAAGGCAAGAAACCACCTTATTTAATGCCCTTTTTTTATCCCTTTTTCTACCAATTTTACCAAAATTAGTTACTATACGCCTATCATTTTCATTGCATATTTCAACAATTGCCGTTTCTACTATTTTTTCTTTATATTTATATAAAGAAAGGTATTTCACTCGATCTTGAAAATTATCATCTTGCCTTTCCTTTATTATAAATAATGGATTTTTGATTGTTTTTTCTATAACAAAAACTCCAAAAATTCTTGAAAACTCAGCATCTTCGATACCCCTTTCTTTACCAGACAATAAATGTGTTGCATATTCTACAATATTGCCATACTTATAATTCTTTTTAGG
>JAILPJ010000097.1 GCA_024699605.1 Desulfovibrio sp.
TCTACCTGTGGCTGATCATGCCACGATTCTTCAAGCTTCTAGGACTTTTTTCTCCTTGTCGTTCCTGTTCAAGGCAGGCGTCTCAACGGCTTGTCTAGGTCTATTGCTGCATCCTGTGCTCAGCTGGCTGTGAACAGTAACTCTTGGGAACGTTTCCCTTGGAAAAAATGCTTGCCAAGCACAGTAAAGAAGTATAAATTTCAAAGTCTGTGGCGAGAGTAGCTCAGTTGGCAGAGCACCTGGTTGTGGCCCAGGGGGCCGTGGGTTCAAGTCCCGCCCCTCGCCCCATTATTTGTCCGCGTCTGCGGACTTTTTTTTAGCCTGGAGCACGTCTGTGAATATTGCCATTGCTGGAACTGGTTATGTGGGCCTTAGTCTGGCCATATTGCTTTCCCGTCAGCACGCTGTGACGGCGGTGGATATTCTCCCTGAAAAAGTGGAGATGATCAAGAGCAAGAAATCCCCCATTGTGGATCGGGAAATTGAGGACTATTTGGCCAATCAGGAACTCAATCTTCAGGCTACTCTGGATGCGGAAACGGCTTACAGTAAGGCGGATTTCATCATTATTGCCACACCGACCAACTATGATCCCTACAGCCAGCGTTTTGACACCAAATCCATTGAGGCTGTGCTCAAAATTGTGGCCAGAGTGCATCCTGACGCCACTATTGTCATCAAATCGACGGTGCCGGTGGGCTATCTCAAAAAGACGATGGCCCGTTTCCCGGAATTGTCCTATATGCTCTTTTCTCCGGAATTTTTGCGGGAAGGGCGAGCGCTTTACGATAACCTGCATCCTTCGCGGATCATTGTGGGGATGCCTGAAAACTGTTCCGAGGAACTGGCCAGGCGTGCTGCTGTTTTTGCTAGCCTCTTACAGCAGGCGGCTCTTGATGACGATGTTCCGGTGCGTTTGGTCCACGCCACGGAAGCCGAATGCATCAAGCTGTTTGCCAATTCCTATTTGGCCATGCGTGTGGCCTATTTCAATGAACTGGACAGCTATGCTGAACAGTATGGCCTCAATACGGCAGAAATCATTGAAGGGGTCTGTTTAGATCCGCGCATTGGGACCCATTATAACAATCCTTCCTTTGGCTATGGTGGCTATTGTCTGCCCAAGGATACACGTCAGCTCAAATCCAATTTCGCCTTGACACCGGCAGAACTCGTGCCGGCCATTGTCAGTGCCAATGAAACACGCAAAAAATTCATTGTTTCACGTATCCTTCTGCGCAAACCCAAGGTCGTGGGCATTTATCGTCTGATTATGAAGGCTGGCAGCGATAATTTTCGGCAGTCAGCCATTCAGGACGTGATGCGTGAACTGTCCGAGATTGGACTGCAGATTTATGTCTATGAACCCATGCTCAAAGGGCGATTGCCTGAAGAATACATTCTTCTTGATGATTTGGCGGGTTTTGCCGCAAAATGCGATGTCATTGTGGCCAACAGAATAACGGATGAGTTGGCTCCCTATCAGGAGAAAGTGTATACGCGCGATCTCTTTCAGCGAGATTAGGCGAACGTTACAAGAAGAAAGCCCCTCCGCAAGGAGGGGCTTTCTTCTTTTAGAGTCTCCACAGATCAAAGCCCGCCTGCCGGCAGGCGTTTTGATCAAAGAAGCCTTTAATATCCATGAGAATGGCCGGTTTTTTGCTGAACATCGCCGAGAGCTGGGCTAGAGAGAGTTTGGCAAAGTCTTTGTGGCCCACAGCCAGAATCAGGGCATCAAGCTCTGTGAGTTCATCGAGCCCACAGAGACGGATTTGGTATTCGCGTTGTGCGTCATTGTTATCGGCCACAGGATCGTAGACCATGGGACTTGTGCCGTATTCCCGTAGCTCTTTGACGATATCAATGACACGCGTATTGCGGGTATCAGGCACATTTTCCTTGAACGTAAAACCTAAAATACCTATGCGTGCCCCACGGACTGTTTTTTCAGCCTGGATCAGGCGTTTGACACACATTTCAGCGACATATTTACCCATACTGTCGTTAATGCGGCGTCCGGCCAGAATAACTTCAGGGTGGCAGCCGATTTCTTCCGCTTTGAAAGTCAAATAATAGGGATCTACGCCAATGCAGTGACCGCCGACCAGTCCAGGTCTGAAGGGGAGGAAATTCCACTTGCTGCCGGCTGCTTCCAGGACTTCAAGGGTGTCGATACCCATTTTGTTGAAGATCATGGCCAGTTCATTCATCAGGGCGATATTGATATCGCGCTGCGTGTTTTCGATGACTTTGGCCGCTTCAGCCACCTTAATGGAGGAAGCACGGTGGATGCCTGCACAAACCACGCTACCGTAGACACGCGCCAAAAGTTCTAAGCTTGCCTGATCCGAGCCTGAGACGATTTTGCAGATTGTTTCCAATCTGTGCACCTTGTCGCCGGGATTGATGCGTTCAGGCGAATAGCCGACAGTGAAGTCTCGGCCAAAGGTCAGATGGCTTGTCTGTTCAAGCAGTGGTACGCAGATATCCTCGGTAACGCCCGGGTAAACTGTGGATTCATAACAGACCACAGCTCCCTGAGAGAGATGTTGACCAACGGTTTTGCTGGCTCCGATCACAGGGGTCAGGTCCGGATTTCTGTGACTGTCAATGGGTGTTGGTACAGCCACAATGATGACACCTGCCCGGGAGAGATCTTGGGGATTTGCGGTGAAGTGCACCGTACTTTGGGCGAGATTGGCATCATCGACTTCATTGGTGCTATCGTGTCCGTCTATCAGGGCCTTGACCCGTGCTTCTTTGATATCAAAACCAATGACATCAAAATGGTTGGACAGGGCCACAGCAAGCGGCAGCCCGACGTAACCCAGGCCGACAATGGCAACACTTTTTTTCTTGGCTGCGAGATCTTCAAAACTGATCATCAAGTTGTTCCTTATAAAGAGAGAGCAAACGACGTAGGATCTAATATTCGGACTTGGGAACAGTCAGCGGATCCTTGAACAGACGATACATCCACACCTGATAGGCAATGACAATGGGTACCATGACAACGACCACGGCCAGCATGATCTTGAGTGTCAAGGGGCTTGAGGCTCCGTTCATGACAGTGATGCTGGCAACTGGATCAAGACTTGAGAGAATAATGCCGGGATAGAGTCCACTGACACCAAAGAAGGTGGCCGCCAGAATAAACAATCCATGGCAGGCCCAGGCAGACCAGACGCGACCGGAACTGAGCATCAATCGCGTTGCGATCAGGGCCCCCAGAGCCAGTACGGGCAGCGCAAAGAGGGCCGGATTGGCCACATAATTATCAAAGATGTGGGTGTGAGTCTTGGTCATCCAGAGGAAAATGACCAGCATCAACAAGACCAGAGGCCAGAGGAAATTGGCGCAGGCCAGCGCTTTGAGCTGCAGGTGATCATCGCTTTTAATGATCAGCCAGAGGGCTCCGTGCAGCATGAAGACCGTCACAAAAAAGAGTCCGCCGACCAGACCATAGCTGTTGAGAAGACCGAGCAGGCTGCCGTGGAAAACGCCCTTGACGTCAATGGGTAAGCCCTGGAAGAGATTGGCAAAAGCGACACCCAGTAAAAGCGCTGGAATGAGATTGGCAAAGAAGTGCACAAAATCCCAAACTCCCTGCCAAAGGCTATTTTCCACCTTTTCACGGAATTCGTAGGAGACGGCTCGTAAAATCAGGCCAAAGAGCAAGATCAGCAAAGGCGCATAGAGGGCACTGAACATCACAGCATAGGCTTTGGGAAAGGCCGCAAAGGTGACACCGCCTGCGGCGATCAGCCAGACCTCATTGCCATCCCAGAAAGGGCCTTCAGCCGCATAGATCACACGGCGCTCGTAATCGTTTTTGCTCAAGAAGGGGGCTAGCACCCCTAAACCAAGATCAAAACCGTCGAGGATAAAGTAAACAGCCCAGAGCAGCGTCCAGAGGATAAACCAGATTGTCTCAAGCATGATTAGGCCTCCTGACTGTCTGAGCCAGTAATGGCGTATTTGCGAAGAAGATAGATGTCGAGGACACCAAGAAGGGTATAGAGGATGATAAAGGCAATGAAGGATACGGAAACCTGAGTGGCCGCCAGAGGAGAGACACCATCCTGGGTGCGCATCAGGCCATAGACGATCCACGGTTGCCGGCCAATTTCAGCCACAGCCCAACCTAAACCCAGTGCCAGATAGGGCAGCGGAATGTTCCAGACAAGGCAGGAGAGCAAGCGCTGATTAATGGTTTCTCGCTTTCTCTGCACAAAGGCGAACAGGGCGAGCAGCACAAAGAAGCAGCCCAATGCCACCATCAGTCGGAAGGTCCAGAAACTCACCAGGACCGGTGGGCGGTCTTCCTTGGGAAAATCCTTGAGACCTTTGATTTCAGCGTCGGAAGAACCATAGGCGATGAAGCTCATGAGACCGGGCAGACCGATGGCTTCGACAAGATTTTCTTCTTTGTCTTCACTGGGAAGCACCAGAAGGTGAAAAGGCACATTCTTGTCCGTCTGCCAGTGTGCTTCCATGGCGGCAAGCTTGGCCGGCTGGCTTTCGGCCACGTCCTTACCGTTTAAATCGCCAGTGAAGGCCACCAGCAGTACCATGATCAAGGTCCAGGGTGCTGCCAGGCGGAAAGAGCGTCTGAAGAACTCGCTTTGATGCTTACGCAAGAGGTGCCAGGCGGAGACACCGAGCACAAAAAAGCCGCCCAGGGCCCAGGAACCCACAATGGTATGCGCGTACATATTCCAGGCGAAGCCATTGCTGACAACGTCGCTGAAGCTTGTCAGTTCACAGCGTCCGACCTGATTATTGATCATATAGCCTACGGGATGTTGCATAAAGCCATTGGCCAGGATAATCCACAGCGCTGAAATGTTGCCGCCAATGGTTACAAGCCAAAGGCACAGACAGTGGGCTTTGCGACTGAGTTTTTCCCAGCCGAAGACCCAGACAGCGAGAAACGTGGATTCCAGGAAAAAGGCCACTGTGGCTTCAATGGCCAAAAGCGATCCGAAAATGTCGCCCACATATTCAGAGTAGCGGGACCAGTTCGTGCCAAATTGGAATTCCAGGGTGATACCTGTGACAACACCGAGGGTAAAATTGATGAGAAAAAGTTTGCCCCAGAATTTGGTATGATTTTTCCAGACTTCATCGCCTGTAGCAACATAGCGGCTTTCCATGAAGGCCACGAGAATGGAGAGGCCCAAAGTCAGCGGTACAAAAATAAAATGAAAGAAAACGGTCGCTGCAAATTGCAGTCGAGAAAGCAGGACAACATCCATAGGTCCCCCCTGTAGTTTGTCTCAGGGAATTTGTACCAGATCTTCAGTTTTTCTCAACCGTGCGAGCCTTGACGAGTGTTTTTGCGTTCTTATTATTCAGGTCACCAACAAGGAGACGTCTTTTATGGCTGAAACAGCAAAAACTCACGAGTTCCGTGCGGAAGTTCGCAAGGTACTCAATATTCTGACTAATTCTCTCTACACCAATCGCGAAATATTTTTACGCGAACTGATCAGCAATGCCTCAGATGCTCTGGATAAACTGCGTTTTCGTATCAATCGCGGTGAGACCCCCGCTGTTGCTGATCTGCCGCTTGAAATCCGGATTACTTTGGACAAGGACAAGAAGACCTTGACCATTGCCGATACTGGCCTGGGTATGACCGAAGCGGAACTGGCCGATAATTTAGGCACCATTGCCCGTTCGGGTTCAGAACATTTTTTGGATGATCTGGCCGCAGCCGAACCCAAGGCAGGAGAAGAAGGCGATAAAGCGGATGCCTCAAATATCATTGGCCGCTTTGGCGTGGGTTTTTATTCCGTTTTTATGGTAGCAGAAAAGGTGACTGTGACGTCACGTCCAGCCTTTGTGGCTGAAGGCGAGGACAGCTCAGCCCATGTCTGGAGTAGCGACGGCCTCGGAACCTTTACGCTTGAACGCGTAGAAGACAAGGAGCCCAGCCGCGGCACCGTCATTGTTGTTCATCTCAAGGAAAATGCTCTTGAATTTGCTGAAAAATATCGCATCGATTCGGTGATTCGCAATCACTCGGCGTTTGTTCCCTTCCCGGTATTTGTGGACGGCGAGCAAGCCAATACTCAGCCGGCTCTTTGGCGTGAGCCAAAGACCTCGGTCACACAGGAGCAGTACGCAAGCTTCTATAAATCCTTGACCTATGATGGCAAGGATCCCATTGATGTGCAGCATATTTCCGTGGATGTGCCCGTGCAGTTTTCGGCTCTGCTGTTCATTCCGGCCACAAGCCAGGATTTCTTCGGACAGGACCAGGAACTTTGGGGTCTTGATCTCTACACGCGCCGGGTGCTTATCCAACACAAAAACAAGGATCTTTTGCCGGAATATCTGGGCTTTATGAAAGGTGTGGTGGATGCCGAAGATCTGCCATTGAATATTTCACGTGAAACACTGCAGGAAAATGCGCTGCTGCGTAAAATTCAGCAGGTCCTGGTCAAGCAAACGCTCACAAAACTGGAAAAAATGGCCAAGGACGATACTCCCAAGTATGAAGAATTCTGGCGTCTGCATGGCCGTATCTTCAAGCTCAGCTACCGTGACTACACCAATCACGACCGAGTTTGCGCCTTGATGCGTTTTAATTCGTCAAGTTTGCCCGATACCGAGGCAGGAAAGGAAGCCTTGACGAGTTTCGACAGCTATATGGAACGGGCCAAAGAAGGTCAGAAGACGTTCTGGTATGTGGCGGCACCGAACCGTGAGGCAGCGAGATTGAGTCCCCATATGGAGCGCTTCCGCAAGAAGGGCATTGAAGTGCTCTATCTCCTGGATCCTGTAGACGAATTTTTGATGGAAAACCTTGGCAAATACAAGGAATGGGAATTTAAGTCCATCGAAACCGCCGCTGACGATGCGCTTAAGGATTATGCTGATCAGGAAGAGTCGGAAAAGGAAAAAACGCCGCCGCTTTCCGCTGAAGATTCCACGACCTTTGATCATTTGCTGGGCCTGATCAAGGAGATTTTGGGCGAAAGGGTGAAAAATGTCGTGGTTTCACACAGATTGGCCGACAGCCCGGCCGTTTTGATTTCTCCCGACGGCATGACTTCTTCCATGGAAAAAATCATGCGCGTGATGCAGAAGGACGATTCCCTGCCGGTGCGCAATATGGAAGTCAACAAGGATCATCCACTGTTGCGCAATATGCTGCGCATTTACAAAGTCAATAAGGAAGATCCTTTCCTGCGCGAAATGACCGAAAGCCTCTTTGATGCCTGCCTTTTGCTTGACGGCTATGTCAAAGATCCTCAGCTTGTGGCAGCTCGTACGCGTGCCCTGCTTGAGAAAAGCGCAGGCTGGTATACCGAGGTCATGAAATATTAAGCTGTATCTCTACTAATTAGGGAAAATTTTACCTAATTTTTTCTAAAAGCATGATTTTTTCTTGACAAACTCGCATGAGTTGCTCATAATTAGGTTACTTTTAGGGAAAAGGAGCAACCCATGGGTAGGTCAATTCGTCATC
>JAILPJ010000025.1 GCA_024699605.1 Desulfovibrio sp.
AATTTAAAATTGACTAAATATTGCCAGTATGTTTATATTTTTAAGATAAGTATTCTTATTAAATAAAAATTTTGCTCTATTTTTGAGTTGTCCTTATGGTATATAATCATTTTATAGATTCTAAAAATTCAGCACTTATTATATATCAATTTTATTTGTAATAATTGTAGAACATAAAAATCAATTGTATTTTGAGAAAACTAGCATGTATATTTATCTTAGCTGACTGACATCATCAATTTTGCTATGAGATCATTCATCAATCGGTCAAAGTCGTTTTCTATTTCACATTCCCAGAGTATAATGACGTTCCACCCCTTTTTTTCTAGCATCTGGCGATTCTTTAAGTCATTCTGAATATTCTTATTGAATTTTTCAAGCCAAAATTCTCTATTTGTATCTGGTGTAGTACATTTCTTGCATGCCGAGTGGCGATGCCAGAAACAACCATGTACAAAGATAACTGTTTTAAATTTTGGCATGACAATATCAGGTTTTCCTGGCATATTTGAAACATTTTTTCGAAAGCGAAAACCACGTGAAAATAGATAGCTCCTTACCATAACTTCGATTTTTGTATCCTTTCCGCGAATTCTTGACATATTCCAGCTTCTTTTATCTCGTGTCAATGTGTCTGTCATTTTTTTTCAAACCTTGTTGACTGTAAATTGCTACATTTATCATCTGTCTGAGCTATAGATGTTAATCGATCTGATGTCGTAATGTATGAAATATCCTAGTTTGATATTTTCAAGGTGACTGTAATGATAAAATGTCTGGACTTGTTTGCTGGGGCCGGAGGTCTTTCTGAGGGTTTTCAGCGTGTCGGTTTTGAATCTGTGGCACATATCGAGATGGATAGAGCAGCGTGTTACACTTTAAAAACGCGTAAAGCATACAAATGGCTGTTAGAAAAGGGAAAAGCCGAAATATATGACCAATATCTTTCTGGGAAAATCACAAGAGATGAATATTATTCAGCAATACCTGACGAAGTCTTAAGCTCAGTATTGAACTATGAAATTTCAGAAGATAATCTAGATAATATTTATGCAGATGTGGATCGATATCTTGATGGCAAACATCTGAGCCTGATTCTTGGTGGACCGCCCTGTCAGGCGTATTCAGTAATCGGTCGAGCTCGTTCTTCAACAGGAATGGTTGGAGACAAAAGAAACTATCTTTATATTCTTTATGCAGAATTTTTAAAAAGATATCAACCAGAATATTTTATATTCGAAAATGTATCAGGACTCCTTTCTGCAAAAGACGAGGATGGACGACTTCATTTCGATAAAATACGGAATCTTTTTGCCGAATGTGGCTATTCAGTAGAATATAAAGTTTTGAACGCAAAAGACTATGGTGTTTTGCAAAATAGAAAACGTATTATTTTAATTGGTATTCATGGTGATTACCATAATTTTTATCCAGAAATCGAAAAAATACAGTCTGACTGTCAAGTCAGAGAGGTACTTTCAGATTTACCTCACGTTGATGCTGGTGGAGGAATACCTGGCCCTGTTGACACTATGCCATATCATGGTCATTATCTTTATGATGCACATATAAAAATAAAAAATGGCCAACAAGTTACCCTTCATTGGGCACGTTCAAACAGTGAACAAGATTTGGAAATCTACAAAATTGTTGCTGATGAATGGAATAATAATAAAAAAAGGATAAATTATTGTGATCTCCCGACACGGCTCCAAACCCATAAAAATACTAGAGCATTCTTAGATCGTTTTAAAGTTGTAGCGCAGGATCTTAAATATTGTCAAACTATTGTTGCCCATATTAGCAAAGATGGTCATTACTACATTCATCCGACTCAAAACAGATCTCTTACACCTAGAGAGGCTGCGCGACTTCAAACCTTTCCAGACGACTACTACTTTGAATCAGTTTCTGGTGAACCGTCGAAAACGGCTGCATTCGAGCAAATTGGGAATGCTGTTCCAGTTCTTTTGGCAGAGTGCGTGGCAAAAGCCTTAAATAAAAGATTAAATCTGTAGTTTATACTAAGTAAGATTGTTTTGCCCTACCTCCTATTTAAATATTTGACGTTGCTATTTAAATTAGTCTAGTATATAATATATAACTCAATTAGACATACAAAAATTAGCAGCTCTTTCCTTGTGACCGAGCTATATACTAAAAATTATTAAACTTTATCATTTGTGTTATATATAAACTTACATTCATAAAGTTCATCCGTTAACTCATTGCACCACTGACATTCAAGCAGGTTGTCATCCCCTTCTGCTTCAACAATTTCTCCTACAAAAATAGATTCACCTCTTGACCTAATAGCCTTTATACATGTGTTACATAGTAGTATTGTCTTCGACATAAACTCTCCATAAAAAAAGTATTATTATCTTATGCTAGCTAACCCATTTATAAGTATAATTATTTTCCGAATGAATAAAAATAATTTTAAGCTAGGCAACATAATAAATCACAGTTTACCTATACTTATATGAATAGAATATACAAAAATAGTTATGAAAGCAACCATTATTTCATCCACTCAATCTTTTGAACAATCAGAAATACACACTCAACCGATGTACCTCAGTTCGGTTCAAGCAGGCTTCCCTTCACCTGCAGAAGAGTACATGGATCGCCCCCTTGACCTCCACGAACACCTGGTCCGGCACAAATCAGCAACATTCTTTTTGCGGGCAAGCGGGCAGTCCATGATCAATGCTGGTATCTTTGATGGTGATCTGCTCGTTGTTGACCGAATCATACCTGCCACGCACAACAAAGTGGTCATTGCCGAGCTTGATGGTGAACTTACGGTAAAAAGACTTGTCCGGCGCAATGGGAGAGTTTTGCTTGCACCTGAAAACCCCGACTACCCCGAAATCGACATCACGGAAGACGAATACGTTCATATCTGGGGCGTGGTGACATATGTCATCCATAAGCTATAACTTAAATTTATTGATTTACAGTTTGCCTGATTAAAAATCACTAATGGAGCAACGCATGCAATTACCAACTACAGATGAACTAACAAAGTTATTCAAAACATCTAAAAACATTAAACACAATAATATAAAAATACTAAGAGAGCACTATAATTCTCCAAATTATACAACTACTGCTACAGAACTAGCTGAGAAGCTAGGATACAAGAGTTTTTCAGGAATCAATGGGGCCTATGGAAATTTTGTGAAAAAATTGGCTATTGAGTATGGGTGGACAGAAGAAGATAAAAAACGTGAAGGATTTTGCTGGCTATATTTTATTTTAGATTTTGAAAACAAAGGTAAAATAGGAGAGCATTGGAAGTTAATTCTTAGAGAAACGACAATTCACGCTTTAAAAAATATCGGCTGGTAAATGGTGCATTAGCGTCTGTGAAAGAATATTCTCCGTTTCCAACCGGTTGGAAAATCGTGGTCTCAGGAGAAAAAAACTCCGACCGATAGTTGCAGAGACAACTGCAGAAATGTCACAAGGAAGATACCCCTTCTATCTTCCTGATTTTTTACCCTCAAGTGGGAAGCGATACGAATAATGATATTATTTCATTTGCTTATTATTTTCCATTTGTTCTACCTGCTTCCATAATAGGTAAGCCAGCTTCTGTTGGTACATAAACAACTTGAGGGCTTTTTCCTTCACCTTGTAATCCTTGAACCCACAAATAACGTAAATAGGCTTCATTTCCCTTCAAGCTATCTCCGATAATTTTATTTGCTTCGGCTACCCCTTTTGCACGTTCTATTTCTGCTTCTGCAAGCATCTTAGCAGATTCTTTCAAAGCCAAAGCTTCTTGAATTTTAATCTGCCGATTTTGTTGTGCTCTTGCCAGCTCAGCTTCTCCCTTTAATGCTTGCTGATATACAAGGTATTTTGGAATCAACCACATTCCTAAAATAGTCAAAATAGACAAAATAAAAAAAGCTACTGAACAAAGTATGGAAATCTTTTTCATATCCATAAAAAACACCTACCGTTAGAGTTTTTAGAGATACATTAAAATTCTTTTGCTCTGAAATTGGGAATATACACTTTTGCTATCTTCCGACTTTTCTGTTCCCTCCTGCTCTTCATCCTGTTCCTTTTTCTTGAGCTTGGGGAGGTTCCTCAGTACTTTTTCCAGAACTTTCGGGTCCTGCTGCAATCTCGGCCCCATTGCCAGAAGAAGTTCGTGGTCCTGATCCGGCGTTACCTAGCTCTGGTCTATCTCTGACAGTTCCGCTTGATTCTCTGACATCTTTTCCTCCTGAATTGTATGAGGACTCACCTCGATATTTTGTGGTGCTATCTCTGGAGAAGACCCCTGCGTGCTTTTTCACTCAACAGCCTCTTGATTAATTCATAACAGCGTTACAGGCCCCCCTTCCCAAACATCAATTTTTTATGCGAACCTGCCGGCCAAAAACGGGAGGTTTTTTTATGGTCAGACACAGTCGTAAAGAAATGATGGAGATTGTGCGGGAATGGCAGGCAAGTGGGCAAATTATGAAGAAATTCTGTCAAGCACCCCCGTGCAACGCTTACACTTCTTTAGGAGCCGTACCCCTGCAATCCGCCTTTTTTGCGGTTTCGGTTCGTGAGCCCAAGAGGCTGCTATCAGCTTCTTTCAGCCAGCACCTCACGGTGATAACCTTCTGTTCGCTTTGTCGTTGCCCTGATCAGGCCGAGATGGGAACTTTCACCCGTTGGAATATGCGCATGCCATGCATAAAAAAGACGACTTGCTTTAGCAAGCAGCCTATTTTCTTTTAGTTGTTCCTAGAGTTTCAACGTGGTGCCCGCATTCTTTCTTTCAGCAGCCACGCCAGTTCTTGATCGTTCGTGGAATTTAAAATTTTCATAGCCTCTTCAGCATAATGTGTATTATATGTTGCTCCCTTCTTCAAGGCGTATTTAAGCATGGCAATTATTTTTGACTGTTCATCCAAATCTTCAGCGTATAACAGCCTTTCAAGCAATTTTTCAACAATAGTTCCGTTTATTTCATCACGATACGCAATATCCACCCCTTTTTTCTCCATGTATTTCAAAATATCTAAAGAATACTTGCCAGCGTACTTTACCATGATGAACGGCATGTCAAAAGTCGGTTCCCTACCCTTATCAATCAAATAGTTTATTATTTTGTGGTTGCCACCGATAAGCGCGTTCGCAAACATGCGGTTTTCCGCAGTGTTGCCATACAAGCCATCATAATATGTTACCTGGTCAAGCTTGGCTCCGAGCTTGACGTAATACATGAACAAATCATAATCGCCAGCCCTAGCAGCCTCACGCAGCGGAGTCGTGTCGTCATCGTCGCCAAGGCACAAGACGCCGTCTATGCGCCCGCCTCGCTTCAAAATCATGCCGATCAGCTCATAATCCCTGTGCCTATTGCCGCTGGCGATAGTTAGCGCTGAAAAATAAGGCTGTTCAGGATCATCGTGTAAATACTCGTCCAGCTTCGCGCCTTTTCCAATCAACTTCTTCGCGATGCCGTTTTGCTCGCTGAACAAAGCCTCCTGAAGCGGCCTGGACGGTACAGCGTCATCGCCACATGAACACTCTTTGTTGACATTAACTCCAGCGTCAATAATAAGGTTGGCTATTTTAAAACGCTTGCTCTTAAGCGCCAGGCAAAGTAATCGTCTTCTCCGTATATATCTTCAACCTTTCTAGTGATATTAGGATCGCCTCCATTTTTCAGGTACTGAACGACATTCTCTTCCCGTCCCTGCGCAACGTCGTCAAAAACGTCGGCCAAGGCCAATTGCGGAAAAAGAAGGAGAAGAGTGGCAAGTATGAGCAGTATTTTTAGCACGGCGTTCCTCCGAGAACATGTGGAGCCAGGACTTTGAATTCATCTGGCGGTACGGTTGAAGATGATTCCCGCTTAAATAGCCCATGCCTGGCGTTTTCTCAACAGTCGTAGCACCCCTCACCGCAGATTTCCTGAGCGAAGATATTGAGCAGATCAAATTTTCTCAGGAAGATATGACGGGCTTCAAAGCAATTTATCGTTCAGGCGTCTCTCTTTCCTGTTGGCTGTTCGGCGTAGGCATCCCGCTATGGAGTGATCCTGATTCCAAGCTCCTTCCACCCTGTGCTGCGTTTTGCAAGAAACCTGATCTGTGCGATCCATTTTGCGTAGATTGTATTCGAGCGTAGTTGCCATATCGCCCATTTTCCAACCGGTTGGAAAATAAAAAGCCCCCTGAGGATTGTTCCCCAAGGGGCTTCTTGCGTTCTGAAGCCTCATCTATTCGACAGAGGATGTATCCTGCTGACTGGTGTCAGTACTTCCGAAACCACCCTCCCCCCTTTCTGTTTCTGAAAGGTCCTGCACTTCCTCAAGCTCAATCACAGGGCATGGAACAAGCACGAGCTGGCACACCCGATCTCCTTCTTTGTAGGAACTGCCGACTTTGCCTGTGCGAAAAATGGCCTTGACCTCCCCTCGATAATCCGAATCAATCACACCAACGCAGTTCGCAAGGGCATGGGAAGTCTTGTACACAGAAGAGCGTGGGAAAAGCAGACCAACGAACCCTTTGGGAATTTCGACAGCGAGACCAGTACCAAAAATGACGCAGTTGGTGGCAGTGTCGAAGCTTTTTGAAACAGCAACAAGGTCAAAACCTGCCGAATCAGGTGTCCCTTTCTTCGGGGGTACTGCGTTCTCCTTCAGTTTCCTGAACTTCAGTTTCAGGGAGTTGTTTTGGGTCGCCTGTGTCGCTTGTGTCTTTACGCTCGGCATGATTCCACTTCCTCTTTCTCTTGGGTTTGTCGGGGAAGTCTTTCCACTGGTTCTCGTCCTCAATATCCAAAATCTGGCGTGTGGTCTTTTCAAGCTTTTCCCTACTACCAAGCACGGCCATGCAAATGAGCTTTGGAACTGGCACACCCAGATGCACAAAATGCTCAATCACGCTCGCACAGTCGGTGAGGATCAGATACGCAACCACAATGTCCACAAAGGGAATGTCAATGTGCAATGCTCGCATCACCGAGAACTCAACCGACCACGCCATGACAATAAACAGCATGTAGAAAATGTAGCGAGGGATAGCTTTCTTCAGACCTTTGGCGAGGTTTTTGGGACGTTTGGCTAGGTCTATCATTCGGAGAACCATGTCTGCCGTAAGCATACAGAAGCACATGATGGCGAGGCCATAGTCAACGTGAAACATTTCACAGGCAAACGCTATGGTGGCTCCGATGCTGATTTTCCCCGCCCACCCACTCGTAAGGTCTGAAAGCATCACAAACGTCGCTTCAATCCAGTGCGGGTCATTCATTTTTCTTCGCCTCCCGCATCTCCTTGTACCAAGCCTGCAAAGCCAGCTTGTCGGCGTTGCAGGTATCAAGGGCGGTCTGATACTTCGTGTTCAGCTCAGTTACTGCGAAAGCGTACTCCCGAATGCTCTTGCTGTTCATCAGTTTCGGTGGAGCGGTTGGGTGTGGGCATTCATTCAGTAGCAGGCTTGGCGGTTCGAGTAAGACATATTCCGTCTTCTTGGCACAGGCTTTTAAGTTGAGTAAGCAGCTCGTCGTCAGAAAGGCCGTCAGCACTCTTCGCAAGGTTTTCGATTTCATTGATTTTCCTCTCAGCTTTTTTTGTGGCCTCTCCCTTGGCATCTTCCCGCACTTTGAGTGCAGACTCATCAGCGGCTTTCGACGCTCTCAAGTACATATTCTGTGCAAGCAACTCACGGTTTTCGTCCGAGAGCTTTGTGTTCTGCCAAAAAAGCATGAGAACGATGCCAACCAACACCATCAACAGCGCAAATTCCTTGGGGAAGCTGTTCAGCATAACTGCTCCAGGATTTTGCCTTCAGCCCTACGGCGAGACATGTAGCCGTTCCAAATTGCTGATGTTTGGAAGTCCCTGGCGGCCTTCTTCCAGTTCTTGTCAACGAGAGCCTGCCATGTGCTCTTGAACTTGGACGGAGAGTTCACCCCACGCTGATACAGAATGGACGTGATAACCGCCTGAGCCTGCCACGGCAGTTTCTCAAAAGCCCCCTTCCCCGCATCTCTGTCATAGCGGTTGGCTATAATATTGATATGGTGGTCAATCATGCACCTGTCCAACTCATCTGCCACTTCCTTGGAAATGGTCAGAGGTGCGTTGTGCAGGGCTTGAACCGCCATTTTCTTTTCCTTCCCCACATACGGACGGACGATTTCAATGGTCTCGTCGCACACCCCGATTTTCTTCAACGTCGGAATGTCGGTCTGACCAAGATCCACCCCGGTTCCCACGGTCACTCCCGAAATGCCCATCGGATTGTAGCGTTCGGGGTTGGGGCCACCATAATAGTTCGCCGTTCCTCCTCTTGTCAGATTGCAGGGGATGTAGCCCCGCAACATCTGCTTGCCTTCAAACTGACTCAAGACTTTCCTGATTTCCGCTGACGCATAAGACATGCTTTTCTCCTTTTCCAACCGGTTGGAAAACTGCCAACATTGGCAAACCGATTATCCGAAGCAGAAAAGCCATGTCAGGCATCCTCTTCAATGAATAATCTCCTCAACATGTCTCTCTTCTCCTTCACTTCTTCCAAACAAAACAGAAAATCCATTTTGCATGAAATGAAATTTGTGATATAACATGTTTAATCTTTTATGCTTTGACAAAAATACTGTTGAAATTTGTTCTGGAGGACATGATGCAAGAGAGACTTATCAATATAGAGGAAGTCGCAGACTTAATGAGCACGTCAAAAAGTAAGGCGATAGAGACACTCATCAAATATGGATTACATGGAATTGACATGGGCAGGGGACGAGGCGGTGGGTTGCGCTGGCTTCTGTCTTCAGTGGTCGCAGTAATGCAGACTATGGCGGCAGAAGCGAAGGCGGGGAGGAAGGAAAACCCCAGGAAGCCGAAGGCTCCAAGGCTCAATCTGCTCTCTATGAGCGTGGACGAGATTTACGCATTGACCACAGGCCAAAAAGTGCAGTAGGCTTCCTACGGCACATTTGGCGCATGCTATCCGGAGATAACATGGCCATTCGATATCGGAAAAACAGAAAAGCTCCGTGGCAGGTGTACTGGAACAATCCATTCACAGGCAAGCGCGAGAGCGTCAGCTTCGATACTGAGGCTGAAGCCAAAAAAGAAGAGTCTCTTGTCAAACACAGGCTCAAGTTTGACAGAGACTCTTTCAAAAAGGAGGAAACAGAAGAAGAGGATACGGCAGAACTGACTGTCGAGCAAGTCTACATGCTGTATCTCAAAGCGAAGAACTTCGATAAGTATTGCCTAAGCTGTCACATTGGCAAACTACGATGGTTATTGAATGAAATCGGAGACACGCCCGTTAGTCAACTAAACTTAAAAATCTTAAAGAAACTGATCGAGAAAATGCTGGTGCGTACAGACATCAAGCCAGTGACAGTACGAGGCCATTGCGCTGTACTTAAGACAGTTCTTCGATGGGGTGCGGCACAGGAGCTATATCCTCCTATTCCTTTTCCAGCTCTACCGAATGCAAGCTACGAGCAATTCATTCCACCGACGCAGGAAGAGCTTGCAAAAATGCTGGAGGTGTCAGAACCGCACATTCAGCGTGTCATCGTCCTTGGAAGCCAATTTGGAATGCGTATCGGCCCATGCGAACTCTTTCAGCTCACATGGAATGACGTTGATCTCAGGCAGGGCATCCTCCGTGTTCACGGAAGCAAAAAGAACAAGAATGCACAGTGGCGGGAAGTACCAATACGCAGCAGTCTCAAAGCACTCTTTGAGCAGTGGCAGCAGGAAGACCTTGAAAAAGGTGTGCAGTACCTCATCAGCCACAATGGTAAACCTGTGGGCACGATCAAGACTGCGTGGAGGAACACACTTCGGCGTGCTGGAATTACTCGTCGAATTCGCCCCTACGACCTCAGGCATACCTTTGCGACAGAGGCAATAGCGGCAGGAGCCGACATTGGAACTGTCGCACGGCTCTTGGGACACAGCTCTCCGACCATGATTCTACAACACTATCAGTTCGTCATGGACAAACAGAAACGAGCTGTCGTCGAAGCTCTGCCGGAGTTCAAATATGTGCCCAAAAATATGTGCCCAAAAAAAGAGGCACCTACGACAGAGCCGTAAGTGCCTGAATTTATTGGTGGAGAAGAGGGGATTTGAACCCCCGACCCCTGCCTTGCGAAGGCAATGCTCTCCCAGCTGAGCCACTTCCCCAAAAATCTTAAAAATAACGTTAACTATTATACTCTTCAATGAGGCATTGTCAACAGACCCTGTCAATTGGCCTTTGTGGCAAATAGTTGCTGAACTTGAGCGACATCTTTGTCGCCTCGGCCTGAAAGATTAACCAGAAGCAAGCTTCCCGGCATTTCCTTAGCCATTTTAAGTGCATGAGCTAAGGCATGTGAAGATTCAAGAGCCGGGATAATACCTTCTTTTCGTGACAGAAGGAAAAAAGCATCCAAAGCTTCTTTGTCTGTGACGCGTACATATTCAGCGCGGCCAGTATCTTTAAGCTGGGCGTGTTCAGGACCTACTGAAGGATAGTCGAGGCCTGCGGAAATTGAGTAGACTTCACCGGCTTCTCCTTGAGGATTTTTGATCATATAAGAATTAAAGCCGTGCATTACGCCGGGTTCACCGAGACAGAGGGAGGCGGCATGTTGTCCGTAACCATCGCCTCTGCCGCCTGGTTCCACGCCGATTAAACGGACTTGAACATCATCAAGGAATCCGGAAAAAAGACCGATAGCATTGGATCCGCCTCCAACGCAAGCCAGACAGGCGTCGGGCAGCCGACCGGTCTCGCTGAGGATCTGGCTGCGTGCTTCTGTGCCTATAACACTTTGAAAACGCTTGACGATGTAAGGATAGGGATGGGGTCCCACCGCTGAACCCAAAACATAGAACATTTCGTCGTCGGTAATCCATTGGGCAAGGGCTTCATCCACAGCTTCCTTCAGCGTCCTTTGTCCTTTGGTGGCTACCTGGATCTTTGCACCAAGCATTTCCATGCGCGTCACATTGAGTCTTTGGCGTTCAATATCAACTTCACCCATGCAGATGGTGCACGAAAGTCCCATGAGTGCGGCCGTGGCTGCCGTGGCTACGCCATGCTGGCCGGCGCCCGTCTCGGCAATGACGCGTTTTTTGCCCATACGTTTGGCCAAGAGGCACTGGCCAAGAGTATTGTTGATCTTATGCGCGCCCAAATGATTGAGGTCTTCCCGCTTAAGCCAAATATCGGCACCAAATTCTTCGCTGAGATTTTTGCAGTGGAAGATTGGACTTGGCCGACCGCTATAGTGGATGCAAAGCTCATTAAATTCCTGAGCAAAAGCAGGGTCGGCTTCGGCCAGGGTGTAAGCCTGACTCACTTCATCAAGACGCTGCTTGAGTGCTTCGGGGACATACTGACCGCCATAGGCTCCGAAAAAGCCTTGGCTATCCGGTTTGCTCGGGGATTGAACCATTGCACACCTCAATTTTTGGGTTTGCGGGCAAAAAAGAAAGGGGCAACCTGCGCACTTGCCCATTCTGGGCGCAAATTTGGCAGCCTGCGGCTTTGTAGCATAAGAGGTAGAGCGAGACAACAGGCCATGGCCATTTTGAGGAAGAATATGCAGCCAAAAAAAAATGACGTTGGCCTGAAGCCTTTTGTAAAAATATCGGACACTTGGGCGGATTGTGCGGATTTTCTTGCTTTTCTCAGCGCTTCAGCTTAAGAAGGATACGCGCATTTTTCCCTGCTCGGCCATCTTTGCAAACGAAGGAGCCTGAAAAAAAACAAGCAAAGCGTGTGGGTGGCGTGTGTGTTTGTTCCAAGCTGCGCGTATGCCTTGAAACCGACTGACATGTTTACGGTTGGACAAGAACCAGGCTTGAGCCAAGCCACGCTGGATTCCTCACGTAGTCACGATTTTTTGACTTCGTACAAGTCTGAACAGCACCTTGATCTGCAATACGGAAAGTTATTTCTTTATGAAGAGACGTACCGCGTTACGTTAAGAGAGAGTACCTATGTTAAATAAAGCAATGATTATTGGACGGTTGGGACGTGATCCGGAACTTCGCTATACACAGAGTGGCGTCCCTGTTACTACGCTGAATGTAGCTACGAGTGAAACCTATATCGATCGCGATGGGAATAAGAACGAAATCACAGAATGGCACAGAGTATCGGTTTTTCAGCGTCAGGCGGAAAATTGTGTGAAATTTTTGCGCAAGGGCAGTCTTGTTTTTGTGGAAGGCAGCCTACAAACTCGCAAATGGCAGGACCAGCAGGGTGTAGACCGGAGCACCACAGTGATAAAGGCGCAAAGAGTTACTTTCCTCGATAAGCGTAGCGATTCGACGCCACGCGAGGATTATGAAAACGGCTTCCATAGTAATCGTCCAAGTTATGATCGCTCTGCCTATCAGTCATCCGATCAGAATAGCTATGGTTCTTCCTACGCCCAAAATGAATATAATCAGCCCTTTGGCCATGCTCCCCAGGAGAATGAAGCAAGTTCCTATCAGGCCCCGTCTGAAGGTTCACCCTTTCCTTCGGAAATGCAGGTGAGTGACCAGCAGAATCCTGCTGAAGATGGCAGAGTCTAAAGACTGAGCCCTTTAGGAGAGCAGAATTTACGAAAAATGCGTTGACAGGCCTTTGTCCGTGGAGAATCACCGTATTCTTCACGGTTTTTTTTTGCCTTGAGTTCTTTGTTAAACCGCCAGTGCAGTGCGGAGGAGAAAAAAACATGTTTGCCGGTGCACTTCCCGTTCCCGTGCAGACCATCGGTCTGCTTTTGTGCTCCAATATTTTTATGACCTTTGCCTGGTACGGACATTTGCGTTGGAAAGGACTCCCCATACTCCTTGTTATTCTCTCAAGTTGGGGACTGGCGTTTTTCGAGTACCTCCTGCAGGTGCCGGCCAACCGTATCGGCTTCGGCTATTTTTCGGCAGTGGAACTGAAGACCATTCAGGAAGTTATTTCACTGACGGTTTTCATGGGCTTTTCGATTTTCTGGCTGGGCGAACGCATTCATCTCAATCACATTATTGGCTTTGCTCTCATTGTACTGGCGTCCTGGATCATCTTCCGCAAAGCGTAAGTGGCGAGAGAAAACTTGCCGACAACCTGTGATTATTCTCACAGTTTTTTTTTGAGAATACGCTAGTTCTTGGGCTGAAGCATTGTTGGCTTGATGTGTATGGCTGGCATGACCTCTGGATTTTCCCGTCAGGGCGCTTCCGTGGCAGCTTGACCATGAAAACACATAATCAGACAAATTCAGAGCAATTGAGGAAAACAACGGAGGCAGCGTTTCCTCCCCGGTTAAAAAAAAGACCGAGGTATCCACGCTGAAAAGACGATGAAAATGTTCTGTTATCAGTGCCAGGAAACAGCCCAGGGCAAGGGCTGTAGCGTCAAGGGTGTCTGTGGCAAAACCCCGGAGATTGCCGCCCTGCAGGATCTTCTGATCTACGCCACCAAGGGACTTTGCGCCATCACAACGGCTCTGCGGGCACAGGGCAAAAGCGTTGAGCAAAGCTGCAATTTCTTTATCACCATCAACCTTTTCACCACCATCACCAACGCCAATTTTGATCTGCCCAAGCTTGAGCAGAGAGTGCGTGAAACTGTGGCTTTGGCCGCAAAGCTGAAAAGGGAGCTGCCCAAAGACTGCGCTTTACCTGCTTGCGCCAGCTTGAACCTGGACAGTCGTGAAACGATGTTCGCCCTCGCCGAAAGCTGTGGTGTGCTCGCCACCAAGAACGAAGATATTCGCTCTTTGCGCGAGTTGATCACCTATGGCCTGAAGGGGCTCTGTGCCTATATGAAGCACGCCAATGTGCTGGGCTTCTATGACGAGGCAAGCGACGCCTTTGTGCAAAAAACACTGGCTGCGCTTTTGGACGACGGACTGGGCGTTGCTGAACTGACGGCCTTGGCCCTTGAAACAGGTCAATACGGCGTTACGATTATGGCCCTGCTGGACCGTGCCAATACCGAAACCTTCGGCAATCCCGAAATCACCACAGTGGATCTGGGGGTACGCAACAATCCCGGCATCCTGATTTCCGGCCATGACCTCAAGGATCTGGCCATGCTCCTTGAGCAGGCCGAAGGAAGCGGGGTGGATGTCTATACGCACAGCGAAATGCTGCCCGCCCATTATTATCCCGCCTTTAAAAAATACCGGTGCTTTGCCGGCAATTACGGCAATGCCTGGTGGCTGCAAAAAGAAGAGTTCGCCAAATTTCAGGGACCGATTCTCATGACCACCAACTGCGTGGTGCCCCCCTTGGAGAGCTATAAAAGCCGGCTGTTCACCACAGGACCGGTCTACGTGGAAGGCTGCGAGCATATTGAAGCCGATGAAAACGGCCATAAGGACTTTTCGCCGCTGATTGCCCTGGCTAAAACCTGTCAGCCGCCCCAAGAACTGGAAAAGGGGCAGATTGTGGGCGGCTTTGCCCATGAGCAAGTCTTTGCCCTGGCCGATACGGTGGTGTCAGCCATTAAGAGTGGAGCCATCAAACGTTTTGTGGTCATGGCCGGCTGCGACGGACGGCAGAAGAGTCGCTCCTATTACGCCGATTTTGCCAGAAAACTGCCCTCTGACACGGTCATTTTGACGGCCGGCTGCGCCAAGTACAAGTATCTCAAACTGCCTCTTGGCACGATCGGTGATGTGCCGCGCGTGCTGGATGCCGGTCAGTGCAATGATTGCTATTCCCTGGTGCGCATTGCCCTGAAACTTCAGGAAGTCTTTGGACTGGCCAGTGTCAACGATCTGCCCATAGTCTACAATATCTCCTGGTATGAGCAGAAAGCCGTGATTGTGCTGCTGGCCCTTTTGCATCTTGGTGTGCAGAAGATCCACCTTGGCCCCACCCTGCCGGCCTTCTTATCGCCCAATGTGGTGGACGTTCTGGTCAAGAATTTCGGCATTGCCGGCATTACCGATGTGGACCAGGATCTTAAGCTCTTTGGTCTAGCGTAAGCTCAGCAGACGCATCGTCTTTGTTTGCGCGCAGGCTTGCTTGCGCGCTTTTCTTTTGCCCAAAGCCCTTGTCTTTTTAGCGACCCTGCTCCACAATTGTTCAAAGCACCATGCTATCAAAGCGAAGACAGTGCCAGCAATCCAGCGTGCAGTATACGGGGGCTATAATGGTTGAAAAATTGTTTGAGATTTTGCAGACAGGCCGCATTTTTTTACAGACACACAATTATCCCGATCCCGACGCCATTGCCAGCGCCTTTGGCCTGCAAAAGCTCTTGGCCCATTTTGGACTGAAAAGCGAGATTTGCTATGTGGGTGCTGCTGAACGCGCTTCTGTGAATACGGCCGTGAGAGAATTCGACATTGACATCGCTCCGTATTCTGAGGCTCTTGGCATGCAGGAGGATGATAAGATTGTGCTCGTTGACGGACAAAAGCTCAACGCCAATATGACCGACTTGCCAGGTGATGAGGTGGCCTGCATCGACCATCATCCGATCTATAACGTCATTGAATATCAGTATTCGGACATACGACTGGTTGGGGCCTGCTCCAGTATCATCGCCGATTACTACGATGAGCTGAAACTGCCCATGCCCAGTGAAGTGGCCACCATGCTGCTCTACGGCCTGCAGGTGGACACAGGCTATATGACGCGTGGCGTAAATGAACTTGATCTGAAAGTCTTTCCCCTGCTCTACCGCAAGGCCGACCACAACCGTCTGGAACTGCTCGCCAGCCGCAGCCTTGAATTTGCCGATCTGAAGGCCTTTGGCGCGGCCATCAACAATATTCAAATCTACGACAAAGCGGGCTTTGTGCACATTCCCTTTGCCTGCCCCGATGCGCTGATTGCCCAGGTGGCGGACTTTGTGCTGTCGCTGGCCGAAGTGGATATTGCCGTGATTTCCTCAAGCCGCCAGAACGGTCTGAAATTTTCTGTGCGCAGTGTGTTGCCGGAACTGCACAGCGGCAATCTTCTGGCCGAGACCATGCCCCCCTATGGCAACGGCGGCGGACACGCCAGCATGGCCGGAGGGTTTATCAAACGCGAGAGTATTGAAAAAAGCGGTCTTTCCGCTGCGCAATTTTTGAGTTTGATGCATCAGCGTCTCCTTGGCTATATTCGCGATCATCTCCCGGGCTCTGAGGCCTAAGACATGCAAACCAATGCCTTGGAACGCCTGCGGGGGCAAATCGAGAGAGTGACCTATACCAGCGAGGAGACAGGGTACAGCGTACTCAGGGTCAAAGTCTCTGGCCGCCAAGAGCTGGTCACTGTCGTCGGCTCCATCGCCAATCCCCAGGCCGGTGAAATTCTCCAAATGAGCGGCGAGTGGAGTTCGCATCCGAAGTTTGGCGAACAGTTTAAAGTCGCCTTCTATCAGGTGGCTGTACCGGCTACGGCCGTGGGGATTGAAAAATACCTGGGGAGCGGTCTGATCAAGGGCATTGGCCCCAAGATGGCCAAACGCATTGTCAAAACATTTGGCGAACAGACCCTTGAGATTATTGAGCAGAAACCGGAGAAGCTGGCCGAGGTCGAGGGCATCGGCAAGCACAGAATTGCCCTCATTGCCCAAGCCTGGGAGGATCAGAAGGAAATTCGCCAGGTGATGATCTTTCTGCAGTCGCAGGGAGTGAGTTCCGCCTATGCCGCACGCATTTTCAAACACTACGGCAAGCAGGCCATTGCCACGGTGACAGAAAATCCCTATCGTCTGGCCTACGATATCTACGGCATTGGTTTTCTGACCGCTGACAAGATCGCCGCCAAACTCGGTTTTGCCAAGGATTCACCCTTGCGGGCTGAAGCCGGCCTGCTCTATGTTCTGCACACGATGATGGAGGAAGGCCACGTCTTTTATCCCATGGAGCCTCTGCTCAAAAACGCCATGGAGCTTCTGGGGATTGCGGAAAAAAAGCTGCTTGTGCAGGCTTGCGAAAGGCTCACCTGGGATCAACGCTTACGCATTGAACAGCTTGCCCTGCCTGAGCCAACGGCTGCGGTTTACCTGGCAGGCTATCATCTGGCTGAAGGGCAAGTGGCCGAGCGCGTAGCCAAGCTGTTGCGGACCAAAGCGCTCTTACGCAAGGTCGATTGCCCCAAGGCTCTGGCCTGGGCGGAAGAAAAAACCAGGCTTTCCCTGGCAGCAAAACAGCGTGAAGCGGTCTTGGCCTGTCTGACGCAGAAGATGGTGATTATCACAGGCGGTCCTGGAACCGGCAAATCCACCATTTTACATGTTATTCTGACAATTTACGGCGCCATTTCACAGCGCATTTTACTGGCAGCCCCGACAGGCCGTGCCGCCAAGCGCATGACGGAAGTGACGGGAATTGAAGCCAAAACCATCCACCGCCTGCTCAGCTATGACTTCAAAAAATGCGGCTTCAAGAAAAACGAAGAAGATCCTCTGGACTGCGACTTGCTGGTTCTCGATGAAGTCTCCATGGTGGATCTTTTGCTCTTTTATCATCTGCTCAAGGCTTTGCCCCAAAACGCCAAATTCATCGTGGTTGGCGACACCAATCAGCTGCCTTCAGTGGGAGCCGGTGCTGTCTTGCACGATCTGATTCAGTCTGGTGTTGTGCCTGTTGTCTGTCTGACGGAAATTTTCCGCCAGTCCAAGCAGTCCTCGATTATCAGCAATGCCCACAAGATCATTCATGGTCAGAATCTCTTTTTTCCCAATAGCGAAAAAGACGATATGTTCTTCATGGAAGAATCGGATCCCGAAAAAGTGTTGGAAACCATTGTCGGCTTGGTCAAAACGCGGCTTCCCAGAAAATACGGCTGGCATCCCGTCAACCAGATTCAAGTTTTGACGCCCATGAATCGAGGCGCCATGGGCACCCAGCGTCTGAACGAAGCCCTGCAAGAAGCGTTAAATCCCCATGGTCAGGCCATTACACGGGGTGGGCGCGTCTTTCGCCTTGGCGACAAGGTCATGCAGATTCGCAACAATTATGACAAAGAGGTCTTCAACGGCGATATTGGCTGCATCAGCCGTGTTGATCCAGAAAATCAGGAAGTTGTGATCACCATTGATGAGCGAGAGGTGCCCTATGAGTACCAGGATCTGGATGAAATAGTGCTGGCCTATGCCATCTCCATTCACAAATCCCAGGGCGCTGAATATCCCGTTGTGGTTATGCCCATCTGTACGCAACACTATGTCATGCTGCAGAGAAACCTCCTCTATACAGGCGTAACCCGCGGAAAGAAACTTGTGGTTCTGATTGGCACGCGCAAGGCCTTGGGGATTGCCATCCGCAATACCACCCAGACTCGTCGCTACACGGCCTTAGACTGGCGCCTGAAACAGGCCTGGGCTCAACTCGCCTAAACGGGGGAGGACCGACCTTGGCCTCAGACAGATCTTGTGCGGTTCAGCACAATGGCAAAAAGCTGGCCGAACAAGCGTTCCGTTTTTTTTGGCTCAAGAGAGTCTGTAACAATGGCTATGGAGGCGTTTTGCCCTCTAACAAACCGAGAGACAGGAGTTTCCCATGAAACGGCTTTTGCTGCTTGGCTTGATGCTGCTGACGGTATTGGCCTTTACTGGCTGTGTGCCGCCGCCGGATCGCTATCATCATCATGATGACGTCTATATCCACCATGATGTGCACCGCGATGTGCATCGCGACGTACACCGCGACGTGCATCGTGACCGCGTAGTTCACCATGACCGTACGGTTCATCACAATGTACACAGCCCCCCCCATCCACCGAAACGGCACCATCCGTAAAGCCTGAGAGGACACCTGGATCTGTGCCCATGGGTCTTGTCTGTCAAAAACGACAAGCCAACAAGACATACGTTTCCCGTTTTTTTCAGCGTTTCCTCCCCGAGCTTGAGGCCAGGGAGGAAACGCTGCCTCCGTTTCGTTTCTCAGGCTTTCGACCGTCTCCGTTTTCCTGCCCCGGTTCCCTTAGCCTGAAGATCTTGTCTTCGTCAGCAAGCTTTTCTCAAGCCAGCAAGAGGAGTGGCTTGTCCAAGACGGCCCCTGAAATGCCAAGCATCCGCTCACGTGAGGCTCTCTTTGCGCTCTGCCTTGTCCTATTCTTGGCTTTGGCGCCGTCCTCTGTTTGCGCCAAAAACACCGACGAAAAAGTCGTGCGCGTCGGCTGGTTTGAATCCTCTTTCTACCATTCTGACCAATTTGGAAGGCGCTCGGGCTACGCTTACGAGTATCAGCAGAAAATCGCAGCCTATACGGGTTGGACGTATGAATACGTGAAAGGGAGCTGGCCTGAGCTGTTTGAGATGCTGAAAAACGGTCAAATCGACCTGATGAGTGACATCTCCTACACCAAAGAACGCGCCCAAGAGATGCTCTTTCCCTCTTTGCCTATGGGCGTGGAAAACATTTACGTCTTCATTGCCACGAGCAATACGGACATCAAGCTAGAAGATCCCGCGTCCCTCAATGGCAAAAAGGTCGGCGTGAACAAGGGCAGTTTTCAACAGAAGCTCTTGCAGCAATGGACAGCGAAAAACGGCATCGAAGTGGAGGTTGTGGAGCTCTACGGCAGTGAGAAAAAATCCACCAAAATGCTAGAGGACGGCGAGATCGACGCTCTGGTCACCGTTGACGGGTATGGCAGTGAGCAAAACTGCGTTCCTGTCATTAAAATTGGTTCTTCCGACATCTTTTTTTCCGTGAACAAAAATCGTCCTGACCTGCTGAACGAACTCAATGTCGCCATGAGCAAGATTCAGGACGAAAACAGATTTTTCAGCCGGCAATTGCACGAGAAATACATTCTGCGCAATGGCGCGACCTCCTTTCTCACCCGGGCAGAATCGGATTGGCTGAAACGTCACGGCAGCATCCGCGTTGGCTACTGGAACGACTATCTGCCCTTCTGCGCGGCCGATCCCAAAACGGGAGAACTCACGGGCGCCTTGAAAGATTACCTGACGCTGGCCTCAACCTGCATCAAGAACGCAAAAATCGATTTTTCAGCCATCGCCTATCCGACCTTCGAAGCCGCTCTGGAGGCCCTGCGCGCCGGGAAGATCGACTGTGTTTTCCCGGTCAACATCAGTGTCTACGATGGGGAAAAACTGGGTGTTCTGGTGACGACCCCATTCATGCGGACAGAAATGTACGTGCTGATGCGGAAAAGCGACCATTTCGGGGATATCTCGGAACAAGCGATGACGGTCGCTGTCAAGGAGGGAAATCCCAATTATGAAATGTTCTTCAAGGATTTTTTTCCAAACTGGAAGATAGCGACCTTTGGCGATTTTGAGGAATGCGTACACGCGATGGAGGCCGATGAGGCGGACTGCCTTTTGATCAACAATTATCGCGCCGTCCAAACCGACATTCTCCGCAATACCAAACTGACTTCGCAGACCACCGGCGCTGCCATGCATTTTTCCTTCGCCATCGACAAGGGCAACAGCGAGCTCTATGCCATCCTGAACAAGGCAGCCACCATCGTGCCCGGAACGGCGGTTAATTCGGCGCTGACAGCCTATTCCTATCCTGACGAAAGCATCTCCTTTACGGAATTGCTCAAAGAGCATCTGGCCTACGCCATCACGGCCTTTCTTGTGATCACGGGCTTAGCGGTTCTGCTCTTGGTCCGCAGAGCCAAGCGCAAGGCGCAAGCTCTGGAGGAACGGCTCGCCCTGCAAAACCGGATTCTTGAGCAGGAACGTCAGAGGCATCAGTCCGATGCCATGATTACCGCCATGGCCTCCGATTATCGCAGCGTCTTTTACATCAATCTTGACAAAGACGAATGCGTTTGCTTTCGCGCCAAGGGAGAGCTGCAGAACGAAATCAAAGAGGGAAGCTGTTTTCCGTTCCGCAAGGCCATTGCGCAATACGCGGGCACCCATGTGGTCGAGGCGGAACGCGCAGACTTTTTGCACTTTGTGGAGCCTGACAGGATACGCGCGAGGCTGGCCAAAGAGTCCATGATAGCCCACCGTTATCTGGCCGTCAGAGACGGTCGGGAATTCTACGAGATGCTGCGCATCGTCAACATCCATCAGAGCGAGGACTGCGAGGAAGACGTCGTTCACGCTATTTGTGCGGGCTTTTCCGACGTAGACAGCGAAACCCGGGAAGAGATGGAGAAAAACCGCACCCTCTCCGATGCGCTGAATGAGGCGGAGGCGGCCAACATCGCCAAAACATCCTTCCTCAGTTCTGTGAGCCATGAAATCCGCACGCCGATGAACGCCATCATCGGCCTGAACAGCCTCGCACTGCAGGATAAGGACTTATCCCAGCGCACCCGCGAATATCTGGAAAAAATCGGAACCAGCGCCCAGCATCTGATGCGGCTGATCAATGATATTCTGGATATGAGCCGCATTGAGAGCGGCCGCATGACTATCCGGAACGCGACATTTTCGTTCCGCGAGCTTTTGGAGCAGGTCAACACCATGATCCACGGGAAATGTCAGAACAAGGGCCTGCAGTACGCTTGTCAGATCATCGGTCAGGTCGACGATTACTACATCGGCGACGACATGAAGCTCAAGCAGGTCATCATCAACATCCTTGGCAATGCCATCAAATTCACCCCGGTGCCCGGCTCGATCTTCTTTAGCGTGGAATCGCTGGCCCAATACGAGGGCAACGCGACCTTGCGCTTTACCATGAAGGACTCGGGCGTAGGCATGGATGCGGACTTTCTGCCCAAGATCTTTGAGCCCTTTGCGCAGGAGGATGAAAACAAAACCAATAAATACGGCAGTACCGGCCTTGGCATGGCCATCACGAAAAACATCGTGGAAATGATGAACGGCAAAATTGAGGTTGAGAGTAAAAAAGGTCTGGGCTCAACCTTTATTGTGACCGTCCCCCTGAAAACCACGAGCGGAGACGTACGACCTGATAGGGATGCTGTCCGGCCCAAGGATCTGCATGTGCTGATCGTTGACGCCGATCGCAGAGCTTGCGCGCATTCGCAGCATGTGCTGGATCTTGCGGGGATTATGGCCGACGTCTCCTACAGCGCACAGGAAGCCCATGATTTGCTGAGCCTGGCGCAGGCACGGCAGCAGCCGTACAATCTGATCCTTGTGGACTGGAAGATGCCGAAGCAAAACGGCCTGGAAGTGACGAAAACCATTCGCGAAACGTTTGACAAAGCCTCTGCCGTCATCCTGCTGACCGGCCAGCCAGGCGACACGCAGGCAAAAGAGGCCTTGGATGCTGGCGCAGACAGCGTTGTGAGCAAGCCCCTCATCGCTTCCGCTGTCCTGCACGAATACCAGCAGGCCATGCAGCGCCAAGCACCCGTGCAAAAAGAACAGCGCCGGGCCAACCTGGCCGGCAAACGCGTGCTGCTAGCCGAAGATATGCTGATCAATGCCGAGATCATGAAAGAGCTGCTCAGTATGCGCCAAGTTGCCGTGGAGCATGCGGAAAACGGCCAAATGGCCGCCGAAATGTTCCAAAAGCAGCCGGAAGGCTACTACAACGCCATCCTGATGGATATTCAAATGCCTGTGCTCGACGGCCTGGCCGCAACGGAAACCATTCGCGCCCTGGCTCGTCCAGACGCGCAGACCATTCCCATCATCGCCATGACCGCCAATGCCTTTGACGAAGACGTACAACGCTCCATTCAGGCAGGCATGAACGCCCACCTCAGCAAGCCGGTCGAGCCGGAAAAGCTCTTTGAAACGCTGGAAACGCTGATACAGGAAGACTGAAAACGCTTCGTCATCCCCTTGTCTCTGCTCAGGAGCCTTGGCTTAGGTCCAATGGCTCCTTTTTTTGGCCGTACCAAAGAAGACAACCGTAAAAGCCGCGCAAGACGCTCCTTGACTTGGTCATTACGCAAAACGCTCCAGATAGCCTGCGGCAAAGACAAAAAGCAGAAGAATCGGCAAAACCCAGCGCAGGTAGCCCCGAAACCAGTTGGGAAGTTTGAGGCCAGAGCCCTGATTGACCTCAGTGATGAAGTTGTCCCAGCCCCAGCCACAACGGAGACTGCAGAACAGCGTAAAAAGCAGGGCTCCCAGTGGCAGGAGATTGGAGCTGACAAGAAAGTCCTCAAGGTCAAGGATCGTGGAATCCCCTCCCAGAGGATGAAGATTGGCAAAATAACTCCAGCCCAGGGCGCAGGGCAGAGACAGCAGCCAGAGCAGACCGCAGTGCAGCATTGCCGCCTTGGGCCGCGACAGGCCGCTGACATCCTGGGTGTGGGAAATGATCGTCTCAAAGACCGCGATGACGGTCGAAAAGGAAGCAAAGGTCATAAAGAGGAAAAACAGAGCACCCCAGAGAGAGCCATTGGGCATGCTGTTGAAAACATTGGGAAGGGTGATGAAGACAAGGCCCGGACCGCTGTCGGGATTCACGCCAAAGGCAAAGCAGGCTGGAAAAATCAACAGACCAGCCATGACCGCCACCACCGTGTCGAGCAAGGCGACCCAGAGCGCTTCGCCTGTCAGGGACTTTTCCTTGGCATAATAACTGCCGATGGTTGTCATGCAGCCAATGCCAATTCCCAGCGTAAAAAAGGCCTGACTCATGGCCGCATTGCAAATCTCAAAGGGTCCTGCGGCAAAAAAGCGCTGCCAGTCGGGAAGCAGAAAATAGGCCAGCCCTTCTCCGGCTCCCGGCAGAAAAAGCACGCGCAGCACGAGCACAAAGAGCATGAGAAAAAGGCCGGTCATCATGATGTTAATGATGCGTTCCACACCGCGCCTGAGACCGAGGGCATTGATGCCAAAACAGATCAGCGTACACACGCTCATATAGAAAATCTGACGTTTCTCATCCCGCAAGAGCTCGCCAAAAAACTGGCCAATGGCACCTGCACTGAGATCGGCCAATTCTCCCTGAAACATCGAAAAACAGTAGGCCAGCATCCAGCCAGAGACCGTGGTGTAGAACATCATCAGCGCGTAGCAGCCGATCAACGAGTACCAGCTGAAACGATGCCAGCTGCTGCCTTCTGGTTCCAGGCGGTGAAAGCATCGTGCCATGGAGGACGCAGAGGCCCGTCCCATGGCAAATTCCATAATCATGACGGGTAAGACGGCCAGAAGGAAGAGGAGATAGACAAGGACAAAGATGCCTCCGCCGTATTTTCCCGTAATAAAGGGGAAACGCCAGACATTGCCCAGACCAATAGCACAGGCAGCCGAAAGCATGAGAAAGCCAAAGCGTGAAGAAAACGTCTCACGCCGCTGCGAATTCTGCGATGATGCCATGAGAAAATCCTACTCGTGCAGCAAAAATACGCTGCCGCTCTTGCTGAAACACTCTTTTCCCAAAAAAAAAACAGGGTAAGACATACAGCAATTGCCGCATGTGATTGCCAAAAGCCGCAATTGAAGCTATTATGGCGGCTAAGCCTTTAGTGTGCAGCCTCACATGACGTGTGTCATGGGCTTGCTCATGCCGCAAAGGACCTGCGTCTCTTTGCGGTCGCCGACGTCGAGGTGCCTGTGGCTCTCTACGGGACAGAGAAAGGCTCGGCTTACGCCGCAAGCAACGCATTCATCCGAACGAGATCGATCCAAGTGCTTCTCTTAAGCCACCGGAGCACGTTCTGAATCCCGCGCTAACCTCGCTATGACCGGCAGGGATTTCAGAATCTCTCTGACGAACTCCCCATGTCGGCTGGCCGATACCCCGCTCTCTCAATCTCCTTGTGGCGCCTTCCACCCATGGGGCCTTCTGCCATAAAAACCAACAAGTCCCGTAATTGGCCGCTTATCTTCCACAAGTTCGCTTGTTAGACGATGCGAAAATACCTGTCCCCTGACTTTGGAACCAACGAAAGCGAGCCTGCTCGTCCCCCATGCGTTCACGCGCGCTATTCTGCTATCCAAACGCTGCCTATCCCACCCTTCGACTGCACGTAGCGGGCTTTCCAACGATGCAGCCTTGGGCCTTAGGGAGCATGTCGTCTTTGATCAGACAAATTGTCCACAAACAAAGGAGCTAGCTATGCAAACCAGCGCACGCAATGTTTTTTTGGGTACCGTCAAAGCCGTTCGGAAGGGGGCCATCAATGACGAAGTTGAGCTCAGCGTTGAAGGTGAAAAAACCATTGTTGCCGCTATCACCAGAACGAGCCGGGAACGCCTCGGACTCAAGGAGGGCATGCAGGCGGCGGCCCTGATCAAAGCAGACTTTGTCCTCCTGATGACCGATGCTGACGATTACCTGCTCTCTACACGCAATCAATTCAAAGGCAAGGTAGCCAAAATCACCAAGGGCACCGTCAACGCCGAAGTACAAGTCGCGCTCCCTGATGACAGTCTCATTACTTCGGTCATCACCGTCAATAGCGTTGATAGACTCGGTCTTGCCTTGGGCTCGCCGGTCACCGCTATCGTGAAAGCGATGAACGTCATTGTGGCCGTGCCCAAACAGTAAGTGCTCCTGCACATCGAAAAAAAAGTGCCGTAGCTTCTCAAAGTTGCGGCACTTGCGCGTTTTCTCACCTAGGCCTTAATTTTTGAGACTATTAATAGGAGCTGGTATACGCCCACCAAAAGCCATGAAAGTTGAGCAGTCCCCCTTGGGCACAGGCAAGATGGCGGCACTGCCCAAAAGACCGCCAAAGGAGACCTCCTCGCCCACGCCCTTGCCAGGCACGGGAATGACGCGCACGGCCGTTGTCTTGTGATTGATCATGCCAATGGCCATTTCATCGGCGATAATGCCCGAAATACTGCTGGCCGGCGTATCGCCCGGGATGGCGATCATATCCAGCCCCACGGAACAAACACTGGTCATGGCTTCCAGCTTTTCCATGCCCAGACAGCCGTTGCGGGCTGCGGCCTCAATACTTGAATCTTCAGAGACGGGAATAAAGGCCCCTGAAAGACCGCCCACAGACGACGAAGCAAAGGAACCACCCTTTTTGACCGCGTCATTGAGCATGGCGAGAATGGCTGTGCTGCCCGGAGCGCCAATACTAGAAAGACCGAGACTCTGAAAAATTTCACCGACACTGTCCCCCACAGCCGGTGTGGGAGCCAGGGAAAGATCCGCAACGCCAAAGGGCAGACCAAGCCTCTGGGCCACCTCATTGCCGATGATTTCACCCACGCGCGTCACTTTATAGGCCGTACGCTTAATAACTTCAGCCATATCCAGCAGGGAAAGGGCTTCGCCCTTGTCGTTGCTGCCTCGGGCCACCAGGCGGTCAATGGCCTTGCGGACAACGCCAGGGCCGGATACGCCCACATTGATGACCACATCGGGTTCACCCACGCCAAGGTAGGCTCCGGCCATAAAGGGCACATCCTGGGGGATATTGGCAAAAACCACGAGCTTGGCACAGGCAATGCCGTCCGCGGCCTCTGAGGCCTTGGCACAGCCCAGAATCTGCCGCCCCATCCAGGCCACGGCATCCATATTAATTCCTGCCCGTGAGGAAGCCACATTGATGGAAGAGCAGATGCGTTCGGTCTGCGACAGAGCGTCCGGCAACGATTCAATGAGGGCCCGATCGCCATTGGCAAAGCCTTTTTCCACCAAAGCGGAATAGCCTCCCAAAAAGTCCACGCGCGCTTCCTTGGCTGCCCAGTCCAGGGCCTTGCAGACCTTGACCATGCCCTCAGGTCCAAAGGGTGCCGCAACCACCGCTATGGGACTGACGCTGATGCGCTTATTGACCACGGGGATACCGTACTTGGCCCCGATCTCATCGCAGACCGGCACAAGTTGTGAGGCATAACGCGCGATTTTTGCCTGCACATTGGCGATAAAGAGCTCTAAATCGTGGCTCACACAGTCAAAGAGACTGACGCCCAGGGTAACGGTGCGCACATCGAGATGCTCATTGCGCAGCATATTGAGGGTATTGGTCACTTCTCTGTCGGAAAGCATGCATTTGCCTCCTCGTCTCGCATTGACGATAAACCTTGCTTGCGCAAACAAGCTGGGCCCTGATCAGACAGCCTTGCAGGTCCACTCCTGGTGAGCAGAGCTGCTCTTGGTGCTGTCTCCAAAAAATCTGCCGCGCCTAAAAGGTGCCGATGCGGTGCACGGCCTCAAAAATATCCCTGTGCTGCACGCTGACGCGCAGACCGTGGGTTTGCCCCTCGCAGAGCAGTTCCCGGCGCAAACGGCCAATATCGACATTTTCAGGCACCATGATCTCAAAGACAAAGAGCGCGTGATTGGGGCCGCCTTCGCCCAAAAAAGCCCGCAGACTTTCGATATTGACGCCGTGACGTGAAAAAACCCGGCTCATGGCCGCAATCTGTCCTTTGCCGTCATTGCCGTCGGCGCTGACCACATAGGGCTGACAGACCAGATTACTCCCCCACGTCCCTTCACAGGAGGGTCTGACAATCAGGGAGAGATCGACGCCGGCTTTTTCCAGGCCGCGGGTCAGTCGCTCCTGCAGCTGGCCAAGGGCCAGATCGTCGGCCACCTCAACCATGAAGATGCCGGCAAATTCCCCCTTGAGCAGGCTCTGGGTTGCCGCAAGGATATTGCAGTCAGCCTCACTCAAAAGACTGCTGACCGTGGAAACCACGCCAGGACAGTCGCGTCCCAGAAAAGAAACCGTACATTTTTGCATGGCATCTCACCTTTTGCGCAGTCGCAAAGAACGGAAACACTGCGCTGGAAAAAACGTCAGGCCAGGGTGATGAGCGCAATTTCGCTGGCAACACCCAGGCGTACGGGAAAACCTGACCACAGGCCCGTGCCCGGACAGACATAGAGATGCATGTCCGCAACCCTGTACCAGCCGCGCAGAAAACCCTGGTTGGCTCTGGCCACCAACCTGTCCAAACCCAAACATTGTCCGCCGTGGGTGTGGCCGGACAATTGCAGATCGGCAAAAGCCGCATTTTCAAAAGCCCGCTCAGGGCGATGATCGAGCAGGATACGCAGAGCCTGCTCCTCGTGCCAGGGCTGATCCGCAAAAACCGCCGACGCAGGCTGTTTTGGGCGGTGAAAATAGCGATTGCCCTGCTTGTCGTCGCGTCCGGCCAAAACCAGAGAAGCCCCATGATGCTTGAGCACGACAGCGCCATCGTGCAAAAAATGCATGCCCAGTCGCTCATAGAGCCGCATCCAGCCCTGATAGTCACTGTAGTATTCGTGATTGCCGGTGCAGGCAAAGACCCCCAAGGGCGCGCTGAGGGCTCCGAAACAGGCGGCCACTTCGGCTCTGGTACAGCCATCGGGAGCGCGATAAGCAAGCTGACCGTCGGACAGGTCCCCTGCCAGGCAGATCAGATCAGGCCTGGCCTGCTGAATCTGCTCAACAATGGCCCGTGCCCAGGCCAGACTGGTCAACGGTCCCACATGCAGATCACTCAAAAGCGCAATACGCAGGCCTTTGAGGCCTGAAGGGATCTGGCGAAGCGCTATGGTGTGCTGCGCGAGTCTGGGAATGGCCGTGCCATGGCTTACACCGGCAAGGCCCGCAGAACAGGCCAGAACCGGCACGGTCAACGCCGCCCCCCGCCCCAGAAGCTGTGTCAGACAATGTCTGCGGTCCAAATCAGGCCGTTGTGGACCTGGCCTAAGACGCCTGCCAAGCCAGAGCACAAGGCGCCAGAGATCATGCCCAAGAAAACAGAGAAAAACAACAATCAGGGCGGTTAAGGCTGCACTTTGGGCCAGCAGCAAAAGCTTGGGAATATCAGGACCTGAAAGCCCGCCAAAGAAGAAGGTGTTCAGCGTAAACTGCTGGGAAATCACAAGAAAGCCCAGGCAACCCAATAGGCGCACCATGATCGGCAAATGGCGCTTTTGGCCAAGCCAAAAGGAAAGCCTGAGCGGCGGCAAAAGCAAGAGGAAAAAAAAGTATTTCAGCATTGCTGGACAAATGGCTCTTTGACGCAGCTGCCTGTACTGCCAAGACCGCCACTGCCCCGTGTGGTCTGCGAGAGTTCGGAGACCTCGACATATTCCACACTGGCTACCGGCAGAATCAAAAGCTGTACAATGCGTTCACCGATGGCATACTCATTGGCCGTATCACCCACAGATCGAAAAATGGCCTTGATTTCACCCCGATAGTCGGCATCAATCACGCCTACCGCATTGGCCAGAAAATGGCGGGTCTTAAAGACCGAAGAGCGGGGAAAAAGCAGGCCAACGTAGCCCAGGGGGATTTCCACGGCAAGGCCTGTGCCAAAGATCCAGCATTGCCGCTCGGCGTCCCAGGTTTTGGAGACCGCCACAAGATCATAGCCTGCGGCATCGCTTGAGCCCCTGAACGGGGCATGCGCTTCAGGACAAAGACGGGTGAAACGGATCTGCATACGGCTCTCCCAAGACTAAAGCCTGCAAGGCTTATGATTTGACAGAAAAAGGCAGCCTGCTATCATGGATGGCCTTGCTTCAGCCAAAACCTGTGTCAAGATGACAAAGGGGCAAGTATAGACAAGGCCAGGCTTCTGCGTCAATGACCAAGTTGACGAAAAACCCAGAGAAGCGGCAAACACTCGGCAGAGCCGGCCAAAAGCCGGAAGCCCCCCAAAATCGTGAGATCTCACTATGCAACTTCTGCAAAAAACCCGTGCGGCCGGCTGAGCGGCCAAGATCGCTCCAGGGTCTCTGGAGCATCTTTTACAGGCCCTAGGCCCGGCTTCTGACCCGAGTCTGGAAGCGCGGCTGCTGGCCGGGCGTGCCCGCAATGAAGACGCCTGTGTCCTCAGACTCCCGCAGGGAATGGCCATTGTGCAAACGGTGGACCTGCTCACCCCCGTGGTCAACGACGCCTTTGCCTTTGGCCGTATTGCCGCCTGCAATGCCCTCTCCGATGTCTACGCCATGGGCGGCAAACCCTGGTGCGCCATGAATATTGCCTGTTTTCCCCAGGCTTGGCTTGAGGGCGAAACAAGCGACGTGATTTCGCAGGTGCTCGCAGGCGGTCTTTCAGCCTTAAACGAGGCTTCTGCCGTCCTGGCCGGGGGGCACAGCATTGACGACCCAGAACTCAAATACGGCCTGGCCGTCACAGGCATCATTGATCCTGCGCGCATTGCCAGCAACGATAAACTCACCCCAGGCCTTGTGCTCGTTCTGACCAAGGCGCTGGGCACAGGCATTTTATCCACAGCCGTCAAAGCCGGCTGGCCAGGCAGTGAAGACAGTGAAGCGGTCATCACGGCCACCTGCGGCCGCTTAAACCGCTTTGGCGGACAGGCTATTGAACAGTTTCAGCTGCCTGCAGCCACCGATATCACGGGTTTCGGCCTGGCAGGCCATGCCCTGGAAATGGCGCAGGCCTCAAAGGTTGCCCTGCGTATTGCCTCAAGCAAGCTGCCGCTGCTGCCGCAGGTGCTGGACTTTGCCAGCGACGGCATGGTTCCGGGTGGCTGTTATCGCAATCGCAGCTTCTGTGCCTGTCGTGTGGAAAAAGAAGCCGGTGTGGACGAGTTACTGGAGCTTCTGCTCTATGATCCGCAAACCTCAGGTGGGCTGCTCTTGGGCGTGCCCGCAAGCAAGGTCGAGCCTGTCTGCAGCTATCTGCGCGCGCAGGGCGATTTAGCCAGCGTCATCGGAGAGGTCATCCCGGCCGAAAGCCACGGCCCACGTCTCATCATCACGCGCTGATGGCGATTTTTTCTTGGCTTTCCAAGCCAAAAAGGCTACTATCCCTCTTTCCATTTTTTATTGAGCGCAAAGCCCCGAAGAAGCCGTTTTTCTTCTTGACACCATGAAGGAATATCGCGACCACTATTTTCTCAAAGCCAAGCAGGAAAACTATCCGGCCCGCTCGGTCTATAAACTGCAGGAGATTGAGGCAAAGTTTCATCTGCTCTTTTCTGGTGCGCACGTTCTTGATCTTGGCGCCTGCCCGGGCTCATGGTCGCTCTGGGCGGCAAAAAAGGTCGGCAAAAACGGCCGTGTGCTGGCCGCCGATCTGCATACGCCGACGGTGACCTTCCCGCCCGAGGTCCTCTTCCTCAAGGAAGACGTCTTTGCCATTTCCCCGGCCTTTGCCGAACAGCTTGAGGCGCTGGGTCCTTTTGATCTGGTCCTCAGCGACATGGCACCCAAAACCACAGGCACCCGCTTCACCGATCAGGCCCGCTCTTTTGATCTGGCGCTTGCGGCGCTCGATCTGGCCAAGGACCATCTCAAATCCCAGGGCAGTTTTGTGGTCAAGATCTTCATGGGGCCGGATGTGCCGGAAATGCTCTCGCAAATGCGCAAACACTTTCGCTCAGTAAAAACCTTCAAACCCAAAAGTTCTCGCGCCGAAAGCAAGGAAACCTTCCTCATCGGCCTCGGTTTTTTGCAGCAGAAGCCTTCGGCCTGCTGATCGTGTTTTTTTCTCGACCCAAAGCGCCGTTGCGCTTTAGGCCCGATAGTCAACCCCCTTTTTTTGCGGAGGAATTATGTCAGGTCACAGCAAATGGGCCAATATCCAGCACCGTAAAGGCCGTCAGGACGCCAAACGTGGCAAGGTCTTCACCAAGGCAGCCAAGGAAATCATCATTGCTGCCAAAAATGGTGGCGATCCTTCCGGCAATCCGCGGTTACGTGCGGCCATTGCTGCGGCCAAGGCCGTCAATCTGCCCAAGGACAAAATTGAAGCGGCCATCCGCAAGGGTACCGGCGAAGACGCCGGTGGGGATTTCATCGAATGCTTTTACGAGGGCTACGGACCGGGCGGCATCGCCATCATGGTGGAAGTGGCCACAGACAATAAAAACCGCACCGTGGCCGACGTGCGCCATCTCTTCACCAAGCATGGCGGCACCATGGGTGAAAACGGCAGCGTAGCCTGGATGTTTGACCGCAAAGGCGTCATCACCGTAGACAAAGCGGCCTTTGACGAAGAGGCGATGATGGAAAAGGCCCTGGAAGCCGGTGCCGACGACGTCATCGACGATGACGATGTCTGGACCATTCAGACCGCCATGGCTGATTTCAACACCGTACGCGAAGCGCTGGAAGCGGCCGGCGTGGCCATGCAGTCGGCTGAGCTGGCCATGGTGCCCCAGAATCTCGTGGCCGTGGACGCCGAGCTGGGTGCCAAAGTCATCCGACTGATGGAGGCCCTTGACGACAACGACGACGTGCAGAATGTCTTTGTCAACGCCGACTTCCCCGACGATCTGCCGGAAGACTGATGCCGCTCACCGTCATTGGCATTGATCCGGGCTCACAGCGCACGGGCTGGGGGATTGTGCAAGAACAGTCCGGCGTGCTCGCCCTTGTGGACTGCGGAATTATTCGCACCCAAACTGAACAAAACGTCTTTTCCCAACGCCTGGCCCTCATCTATCAGGAGCTGGCCGCTGTGCTGGATCGTTTCAAGCCCCAAGAGGCGGCCATTGAAGAGGTCTTTGTCGCCCAGAACAGCAAAAGTGCTCTGAAACTCGGCCAGGCCAGGGGCGTGGCTGTCGCGGCCTGTGCGGCACACAGGATTCCTGTGCACGACTATGAACCCACTCTGGTCAAAAAAACGCTGGTGGGGACAGGCCGGGCCGAAAAAAAACAGGTGGCCTTCATGGTGCACACGTTTCTGCATGTGCCAGAGAGCTGCCAATGGGCTCTGGACACCTCCGATGCCCTGGCTATTGCCATCTGCCATCTGTCCTTGCGCCATTCTCCGCTCAGATAATTGCGAAAAAAAAGCCACCGACTTGCGGTGGCTTTTTTTTTCGCGGTCAAGCGCCTTATTTCTGCAAAACTGTGGCCCGGCGAATGACAATGGGGGAAATGGGCACATCCTCATGCATGCCCTTGGAGGTCGTGGACACCCGTTCGATCTTGTCGACCACATCCTTCCCCGCAATCACCTTGCCGAAAACAGCGTAGCCATAGCCGGCATCTGTCGCTTCCTTGTAATCGAGAAAGGCATTGTTGGCGGTATTGATGAAAAACTGCGCTGTGGCCGAATGGGGATCGGAGGTACGGGCCATGGCAATGGTGTATCTCTTATTGTGCAGGCCGTTATTGGCTTCATTGCGGATGGGATGCTTGGTGGCTTTTTCCTTCATGTCCGCTTCCAGTCCCCCGCCCTGGATCATGAAATTGCGAATCACACGATGAAAAATACTGCCATCGTAGTGACCAGCCTTCACGTAGCGCAAAAAATTCTCTGTGGTCGCTGGCGCATGCTTGGGATCAAGCTGCAGGGTGATATCGCCCATACTGGTTTCCAGTTTGACCAGCACGGCCTTCTCCGCTGCCGCATGCACGGCTGCAGGCAAAAAGGCGCTCAGACAGAGGCAGAGAACACCAGACAAAAAACAACGGAAAAAAAACGGAACAGGCATATTATCCTCGCTCAGCCCAACGTTCAAAAAAAAGCCCCCAAGGCCCAAAAGAGCAGACAACGTCTCTGTGCGCTCTCTAGCACGAGGGCAGATCTTGCGCAAGATTGCCCAGAGGCGGCAAATCAGGCAAAATGCCCTGCGTGTTCGATCCAAGGAGGTTCATTGGTGCCCTTACTGCCTTTTTCCAAATGGAATCCCGCCGGCAATACCACGCTCTTTTTTCCCAAGGACGCTCTGGATCCGTCCCTCTGGCCGGCTCTTGCCGCCGAAACCCTCAAGAACCAGGCGCTTTCAGCCGAACAGGCGGGTTTTGTCGATATCCCAGGCAACACTCTGACCATGGCCGGCGGAGAATTCTGCCTCAACGCGACCTTGGCCTTTGGGGCGCTTCTGGCACGGCGTGAGGAGGAGAGCAAAAAGAACATGGAGCCCGGTCGGACGCATACGGCCCGAGTGACGGTTTCCGGCTGGCCGGAACGTATTTTTCTGACCTGCACGGGCAGCTCCTCCACCTGGCACAGCCGAGCCCAGATTCCCCTGCCAACCATCGACTGCGCGGATCTCGGAGACGGCCAATGCCTGGTCAGGCTTCCTGGCATCAGCCACCTCTTGCTTGATCGCAGCAAAAATCCTTTGGAGAGCGACAGGGATCTGGCCCAGGCGACCTTCAGCCAGCTGCGTCAGCGCTATCAGCTGGAAGAGGAGCCCTGTGTCGGTGCCATCTGGTGGGAAAAAAGCGCCAAGATGCTACGCCTCACGCCCCTGGTCTTTGTGCGCGAAACCCAAACCCTGGTCTGGGAACAGGCCTGCGGCTCGGGATCTCTGGCCCTGGCCCTGGCCCTGGGCCAAAGTCAGGACATCCATGAACTCTCCCTGCAGCAGCCGAGCGGAGCCCTTCTGCACGTGGTCCTCAACGCTTCAGCCCAGTACGCCACCGTAGCCGGCGAAGTGCGGCTTGTGGCCGAAGGCATGTACTGGCCTGGGCATCACTTCGCGTCAATTCCCCCGACCCATAAAGGGATCGAGGCTTCCTGTTAAGAATTTGTGAAAGCAAAAGTCCGCGAAACAAGCAGCCTGCGAGAAGGCTTCACCACCGGCAGCGCCGCCTGCGCAGCCGCCCTGGCCGCCTTGGAGTATCTGCTCACAGGGCAAAAACCGCAAAACGTGAGTGTTCCCCTGCCGCCCATCGGGCAAAACGGGCCCAGGGCCTGGCTTGCGATTCGCATTGCCAGCGTAAACCCAAAGCCTGGGAAGCCTGAAGCGCCGTCCTGTACAACGGCCTGCGTGATCAAGGACGCCGGCGACGACCCCGATGTCACCCATCAGGCTGAGATCTGGGCAACGCTTACCCTCTATCCCAGAAGAAAAAACGGTAGCATTCGCATTCGCGGTGCCAAGGGCGTTGGCCGCGTCACCCTGCCCGGTTTGCCACTGCCTGTGGGCGCCTGGGCCATCAATCCCGTACCCCGCCAGCAGATCCGTTTTGCCCTGAAATGGCGCTGGCAAGAGCTGGCCAAAACCGACCCTTGCGCCATGACGGTTGTCATCAGCGTACCTGACGGGGAACGCCTTGCGCCAAAGACCTTCAATCCGCGCCTCGGCATCCTCGGCGGACTGTCCATTCTGGGCACCCAGGGTACGGTCAAAGCCTTTAGCCATGCGGCTTTTGCCGCAACCATTGCCGAATCCGTCTCTGTGGCCCGGGCCCTGCATCTGCCTGCCCTCTATTTTGCCACAGGCCGCCGCTCCGAAGAGCTCCTGCGTCAGCACTTTCCCAAGGCCCCACTCCAGGCCTTTATCCAGGCCGCGGACTTTGTGGCCTATGCCCTGCTCAAGGCCCGCTGCGCTGGCTTTGAAACAATCGTCTGGGGCTGTTTTTTCGGAAAACTCGTCAAAATGGCCCAGAGCCACGGTCAGACCCATGCCAGGCGTCATCTCCTGGACTTTGCCAGCCTTGCCCACAGCTGTGCTGAAGCAGGCCCGGCAGTCTGTCAGGCCATCACAAAGGCCACAACGGCCAGGGAAGTGCTTGAGCTGCTTTTGGCCACCCCGAAAGGACCAAAGCTCATCGCCCAGCTGACCCAAAAAGCCTCTGAAGTTGCCAGCCACTTTGCCCGCAGGCCTGTGCAGGTCTTTCTCTTCCATCTGGACGGACGCCTGCTCGCCGTTTTTCCCGGCACAGCCTAAGGAATACCCTTGTGAACAGCACTGCTCCAAATGTCCTGACAGTCCTGGGCCTTGCTCTGGACTTTGCCGAGCAAGGTCTTGCCCCTGATGCCTACACGCTTTTGACGCACTGCGATCTGATCTGCGGCTTTCCGGCTACCCTCGCGGCCCTGCAAAAGCAAAACCCCGATTTGGCAGCTCGTCAGCGCTTTTTTTCCCTGACGCTTCCCCTTGAGCCCTGTTTTGCCGACCTTGAAGCCAGACGGGCCCAGGGTCAGCGCATCGTTCTGGTCGCTGGCGGTGATCCCCTGTTCTATGGCCTTGGATCTACGCTTACGCGCTATTTTTCGCCAGAAAAACTGCAGATTCTGCCGCAACTGAGCGCTCTGCAGCTCGCCTGCGCGCGCCTGGGCCAGCCTCTGCACGAGCTCGAGGTGCTTTCCCTGCATGGCCGCGATGCCTGGCAGCAACTGGATTGTGCCCTGCTTGGCCAAAAAAGCCTCGGTGTGCTGCTCGACGCTCAGCACCCAATCGCATCTGTGGCCCGTCATCTTTGGCAGAAGGGTTGCCGCAATTATCAGTTCCATATTTTCAGCAATCTCGGCCACGCCGATGAAGGCTACGCCCATCTCTCCGTGGAGTCCGCCCAAAACTTCGCTACGCACGGCGCTGTGACCCTGATCCTCAAACGCCAGGATCTCGCCCCACGTCCCCATCTGGGCCTGGAAGAGGATGCGCTCTGTGCAACCACAGGCTATACCACTTCCCTGGCGGTACGAGCCACCGCGCTCGCCCTTCTGGCCATAGAGCCTAGCGATGTCTTCTGGGATATCGGCTCAGGTTCAGGCCAGGTGGCCCTTGAAGCCGCAAGCCTGACCTTGCGTGGCGCCGTCTACGCCGTGGAAGAAAAACAGGACCGGGCTTGCGCCATTGAACAACGAGCCCAAAGGCTTGGAGCCTGCAATCTCCAGGTGATCCAGGGCCTGGCTCCGACCTGTCTGACAACGCTGCCCGATCCGCAACGCATCTTTGTGGGCGGAGGCTTACACGGAAAAACAGCACAAAAACTGCTGGACTGCCTCTGCCAGCGGCTGCTTCCGGGCGGGCGTCTGCTCATCAGCTGTGTGCTTTTTTCCAGCTTTGAGCGCGCTCTGAACACCTTTCAAGACCTGCGCTGGCCTCTGCGTATTCTGCAGGTCCAAGCCTCAGAGGCCCGTCCTCTGGCCCAAAATCTGCATTTTCAAGCGGAAAATCCCGTTTTTCTGCTCTGTGCTGAGCGTCCATTTGAGGAGGTATGATGTCCAACGTCCCACAAGGCAAGGTCTCTTTTATCGGCGCGGGTCCAGGCGATCCAGAGCTCCTCACCCTGAAGGGAGCGCGCCTGATAGCAAACGCACGTCTTATACTCTACACAGGCTCCCTTGTTCCCCCGGCCATTCTTACGCATCATGCCCCTGGCGCAAGGATCGTGGACAGTGCTGAACTTGCCCTTGAAGACATTCATCAGCTGATGCGCGACTGCGCGAGCCTTGGCCATGACTGCGCCAGGGTGCACACAGGTGACCCATCCCTCTATGGGGCCCTGCGCGAAGAGATCGCCTTGCTGGAAAAAGATGGCATTGCCTGGGAGGTCGTACCCGGTGTGACCGCCGCAACAGCCGCCGCCGCCTGCGCCGGCATTTCCTTTACGGTGCCTGAAATCACACAATCTCTGATCATCAGCCGTCTGGCCGGCAGAACGCCGATGCCAGCCAGCGAAGACCTTGCCAAGCTTGCTTCGCACCATTGCTCCATGGCCATTTATCTGTCGAGCAAACTGGCCGACAAAGTCCAAGCAAAACTTTTGGCCGCGGGGCTGCCCGAGACCACGCCCATCCTCTGCGCCCACCGCGTGGGCTGGCCAGAACAGGCCCTGCACTGGACAACGCTGGCCAATCTGGCCCGCTGCATGAGCCGCCACGCGCTCCAACGTCAGACCCTGATTCTTGTCCTGCCCGGGGAAAGTGCCCAAGGCGCCCTTTCCAGGCTCTACAGCAAAGACTTTGTGCGTTGAGCAAAAAAAACAGGGGCCTTGCGGCCCCTGAAGTGTTTTTGATGATGTCTCACGGACAGAGTGGAAATGAATGCACGCCCAGCATGTCGGGAAAGTGAAATCCAAAAATGTCAATCAGGTATCTTTGAACAAGAGCAAGCGCTATTGTTCCACATCACTGCTTTCTGTCTGCACCAAGCTCATTGCCAGCCGCATCACGGGAATAAAGGATCGATCCTCCCTCCCGTGCAGACGGCCGCAGACAAAACGCGCCATATCCAGGGCAAGAGCCGCATCATCGGGAACAAAACGCGCAGCCCTGCGATTATCTTCCAAAACGGTTAAATAACTGTCCAAACGATTCAATTCCACCGTATGACCCGGAGAACGAATCTTCTGAGGTCCCTCAGACTGATGAAGAGTAGTTGTAAGCGACATGTCCATTCCTCCTTGAATGGATCACTGCGTCCCTGCTATGGGTATGCATTCCCGCAAACGCAACTTTTGCTGTCTTCCTGTTCCACTCTCTCTCCTCATCGGTCAGTATACAAAAGACTTTAGTGTCTGGCAAAAAAAATTTTTGCACGCCACGATTTTTTGCCAAAAGAGCGCTGACAAGGCCTCTTTTACTCTGTATCGCAAGCTTCTCGCAAGCGTATCCCCCTGATGGCCAAATCCCCCCAAGCGAGGAAAAAGCCGCGGGAACTTGACTTTTTTGCAAAGAATCCTAATTATTCTTTGAAATCTCAGGACCTCTTCGTAACGAGGTGGGTGTCATCGTTTGGCGCAAGGACCCAGGTCGTTTGGGATTGGCTTTTGACTTAGAGACAGACGGGTTTTTTGGACAATAACGCTCAGACAATCATGGGGGGCAGCGTTTCTTTGATCTGCAGAGCAGGATCGACGCTGAAGAGTTTCATGGTACGGTGGCAGGATATCTTTTCGCAGGACGAATTTTGCTGGCAGGACGCCTGGACACCAGGCAAGCCGCCTATCCTGCACGATCTGCAGAGCCTGAAACGCTTCCTGGATGCCGTGCATATCCGCTTCTGTCTGATCAAGCCCTTTCAGGAGGAAAAAAACTATCCTCTGGTCGAAAGCCGGGAACTGCTCCCGTCCTTTGACAGTGACATGTTTGAGTTCAAGAATCTGCCGGGTTTTTCTCTGGTGGCCTTTGCCCGGCATTTGAACTATTTCTCCGAAATCTTCCAGTATGACAAACTGGACATTCCTCAGGATGGCGATGCCAACAGCCAAGACAAACAACTCCTGGCGCAAAACCTGCAGATTCTGGCTTCGCGCATCCCCCGCTACCTGCAACAGGAATTCCGCACAAAATTTCAGGGGCTGAACACCCTCTCCCTGACCTCCTACGCCAGACTCATGCCCTATCTCCTGCAAATGGACAGGGCTCAGGTGCTGGCCTGGGATGAAATGGGTGCCTTCCATCTCACGGGCGTTTTCGCCTCCTTTCCCGCTGACATCGACGGTGAGCTCAAACGTTTCGGCATGCGCATCGGCAAGTTCGTTCCCGGTGACAACGATGTCTACGAAGCCAACCGCATGTTTGTCTACCAGTACCTGATGGAACTCTACGGTTTTCCCATTGTCAGCGAACGCCGCACCTCAAGCGCCCTTTTTGCCCGCAAGCTCCACAAAATGGGCGAGCATTTTCTTTTGCGGGTGCTCGGACAAACGGACCGCACTATCACCACCTACTATTCCCAAGGCGAAAATCAGCGCTATCCCTCCCTGGAAAAAATCGCTCTGGTACGGCTTGAGGAAGACCAGAAGGATGTCTACAATCTGGTGGCCGATCGCGGCTTTTTCCTGGATAAAAAACGGCGCGTGGTCATTCTGCGCGTACGATACCACCAGCACGCCTTCAATCCCAGCAATATCAAGGAAGACCGCGCCATTTCCGTCAGCACCCAGGAGATTCTCCATCCCCTGACCGGTGAAGTGCTGGCTGATCTCAACGTCATCAAAGACACCAGCAATCTTCTGCTGCACTTAAACGACATTGTGCGTGGCGAATATACGGGCTGTGTGCTCTACAAGCGCACAGAACTGGTAGAAAATACCGACACCGACGAAAAGAAGCTCAAATTTCTCTCGGCGTGGCTGAGCAAACATCAGCGCCGCATCATCAGCTACAGCGACGAGTTTTTCAACAACGTCGTCAAGATCATCGCTGACTACCTCTATCAGCCTCAGAAAGACGATATCTTTGAAAGTATCCGCGATCTCTATCTGGAAGTGGTCTCACGCTTTTCCTATATTCAGCAGGCGCGCAATGTCCGGCTTTTGCAGGATATCGGCACGCGCAAGTTCAAGAAGCAGAAGTTGACCTACCGCCAGATGTTCCGCGAAGCCCTGCAGCTTTTGGCTGAACTGAAATTCGAGGGCAGCAACTATTTTGAACCCATTGTCGATGACATTATCAACACCATTGAAAAAATCTTAAGTGACCGCTATCTGCGACGGACCTATATTCTGCCGCCAGAAAATACCCTGTCCAAAACCGGGCAGGAAATCAAAAAGAATTACGGACGCCTTTCCCAGGTGCAGTACGAATTCAAAGAACTCAAAAAAGCCCAGAATGCCTCGCGCCTGTCCACAAAAGCCGCGAGCGCCTAGGCCGAGAGTTTGCGGAAAAACAACGGAGGCAGCGTTTTCTTCCCGGTGTGTTCCGGGCACGCTGAAAATTCGTAAATGAGCATGCCAGCCTTTTATCTTCCCCCAAAGGACTGGGGCAGCAAAGTCTGTCTGAAAGCCCCGGAAAGTCATCATCTGCAGGTTCTACGCATCAACCAGGGAGAAGAGGTGCAGCTTCTGGACGGCGCTGGCCGCATTGGGCGCTTCAGCGTGACAAGCCTCGGCAAAAACGAGGTATTCTTAGAAGAGAAATCCCAGCAAACCATTGCCAGACCCGTCTCTCTGCCCATCATCGCCTTGGCGCTCAGCAAGGCCGTACGCCGCGGTTTTTTTCTGGAAAAAGCGGCGGAACTGGGAGCCTATCAAATCTGGCTCTTTCAGGGGGCCCTGAGTCAGGGCAAAGTTGTGCCTGGTCTTGAGGAGAAAATCCGGCAGACGCTGATTAGCGGCTGCAAGCAGTGCAAAAATCCCTGGCTGCCTGAAGTGCGGCTTTTTCCTGAAGGCCTTGGCCAGCTTATCACCCAGCTCTCGGACATTGAGCGCCGCATTCTGCCCTGGGAACTGGAAAAAACCTCTGCGCTGATTGGCCCAGAGGATCTGGGGCAACCCGGCAAGACCCTCTATGTCATCGGACCTGAGGGCGGCTTTGCGCCACAGGAACTGGAACTGCTGAAGCAGGCGCGGTTTCGGCGCGTCAGTCTTGGAGCGCGTATTCTGCGCTGCGAAACCGCGGCGACCCTCTGCCTGGGTCTGCACTGGTGGGCATCACACCTGACAAAGGACTCTGCTTTGTGAGCGTTGCTATTCCCCTTCCCGAACGTCTCAGACCCGATACTGAGGAACTCTTCCTGGGTCAGGGGCACCTCAAAGCCCGCCTGACGCAGCTCCTGTCCGCAAGCCATCTGCCAAGCCTACTCTTCTTTGGTCCTCCCGGCTGCGGCAAATCCACCCTGGCGCTTTTACTCGCCCGTCACTTCAAAAAACGCTATGTGCGCATCAGCGCCCCGGAAACCGGTCTGCAAAATCTGCGCCGCACTCTGAACGGCGTGGAAGTCCTCATCCTTGACGAAATTCACCGTTTTTCCAAAGCCCAGCAGGATTTCTTCCTGCCCCTGATTGAAAGCGGCGAACTCATCCTTTTGGCCACCACCACGGAAAATCCCTCCTTCAGCGTCACCAGACAGCTCCTCAGTCGCCTGCACGTCCTGAAATTACGGCCACTTGGACCGGAAGAACTGCTCAAGCTCGCCCGCCGCGGCGCAGAAGCACTTGGTCGCAAGATTTCCGACGAGGCTCTGGACATTCTGTGCAGCGCAGCCCACGGTGACGCCCGCACCCTGCTGAATCTCGTGGAATACGCGGCCGGTACCAGCGGTGAGCTTACGCGGGAACGCATGCGTGAGCTTTTACCCGAAATCATGATGCATCATGACAAGCTCGGTGACAGCCACTATGAGTACGCCTCAGCGCTGATCAAATCCATCCGCGGCAGTGATGTGGACGCCTCGCTCTATTATCTGGCCTGCCTTTTGGAAGGCGGCGAAGATCCCCGCTTCATCTGTCGCCGACTGATTCTCTCGGCCTCGGAAGATGTGGGGCTTGCCGATCCCAGGGCTCTGCCTCTGGCTGTTGCCTGTCAGCAGGCCGTAGAATTTGTGGGCATGCCCGAAGGCTTTATTCCCATGGCGGAAACCGTGACGTACCTGGCCCTGGCACGCAAAAGCAATAGCGCTTATGCCGCATATCTGCGGGCGCAGAATGAAATCCGCCGTCAGGGGCCTGCTGCGGTGCCGCTCCATCTGCGCAATGCGACCACAGCCCTGCAAAAGGAATGGGGGTACGGCAAAGGCTACAAGTACCCGCACGCTTTTCCCGACGGGTGGGTGCCGCAGGACTATCTGCCTGAAGAGGTTCGAAACCTGCACTTTTATCAGCCCAAGGAAAACGGCGATGAAGCCCGCTTAAGTCTCTGGTGGCGTAAAATCAGCCAGAATCATAAAGTCCCACCCAAGCCGTCCGACTAAGCGAAAAAAACCCAGGCGTTTCCTTGCGTAGCCTGTTTAGGAAGGCCAATAGGCTGAAAGATGCTGTGAAGCTGCAAAGGTCCCTGGTGTCGGCTGATCAGACGATCAGACGGCGTTTTGAACGATACAGAGAAAACAGCGGAGGCGGCGTTTCCTCCTCGGCTTTGGCCAAGGTCAGCACGCCGAACTATTGATGAACGAAAAATTTCACGTTGCCGACACCTATCACAGCCATGTTGCTCCCCATGGTCTCGCCAGAATCCTTCCCTCTCTCACCTTCTACACCAAACTACTCTTTGGCCCCTTTATCTGGCTCTGCAACAAAGCCCGCAAAGGGCAATGCGACGATGACTGCTGGGTTGAGGGCAGTGTCTGGTTCTCCAATCAGCTCGAGGAACTCGGCTGCCCCATTGTCGTCGAAGGCCTGGATTATCTGAAAAACTGTGATAAACCCTGCGTCATTGTGGCCAACCACATGAGCACGCTGGAAACCTTCGTGCTGCCTGGCATTATCCGTCCCTTCATGCCCTGCACCTTTGTGGTCAAGGAGAGCCTTGTCAGACTGCCCCTGTTCGGAGCCGTGATGCGTTCCCGCAATCCCGTCGTGCTGGGCCGAAAAAATCCGCGCGAGGATTTACTCCATATTTTGCGCGAAGGCTGTCAGCGCCTTGAACAGGGCATTTCTCTGATCATCTTTCCCCAGAGCACGCGCATGCCCAATTTTGACCCTCACAGATTCAATTCCATCGGGGAGAAACTGGCCAAAAAAGCCCAGGTTCCCCTGATTCCCCTCGCCTTAAAAACCGATGCCTGGACCGCAGGTTCCCTGATTAAAGAAATCGGCCCGATCCGTGCGGGAATGCCCGTTCACTTCCGCTTTGGCGCTCCCCAAAGAGTGGAAGGCACGGGCAAGGAACTGCACGAAGAGATCTGCCGGTTCATCGCTGACAGCCTGGCAACCTGGTCAACGGATCAGCCTGTTCGCTAACATCCCCTATTTTTCTGGACCATTCTGCCGAAAAACAAGGTACGCACCAAATGTTGGGCAAAAAAAAAGGTTACGGTCAAGACCGTAACCCACTCTCTTTTGCTCAAAACAAATGAACCCAGCCAAGGCGTTTGGCAGCATCGGCTGCCACGACGGGTCTTGGCTCTGTGCCAAAGACAGTGCGACTGCACACTGGTCGGGATGGCGCGATTTGAACGCGCGACCTCAGCGTCCCGAACGCTGCGCTCTAGCCAAACTGAGCCACATCCCGTTGGCCTACCTTTAGCCCCCTTTTCCGCTTTTGGCAAGTTTTTTCTATTTGTCAAAGGCCCTGAATTGGCGTATATTTGCTATTTGTGGTTCCTATTGCAGCCCCTGTCGACCCTGTCGTCCAACAGAGGTCCTTCGGCTGCGTCTCGTGTTTTTTGCCCTAGACCTTTCAGACAAGACCCTGACCGTTCAGCGCTTGAAACGGTTTGGCGTCTGATCTGAAGACGGGCTTTCTGTTCTCTGAGGGTAGTGCCGATGATTCGAGTCATAGTCGTTGATGATTCTCTCTTTTTGCGCAATTCTCTCGTGTCGCTCATTGAGCAGGATAGTGAAATTAAAGTCGCGGCCACAGCCAGGGACGGCCTTGATGCCCTCCGCAAGATTCAGGCTGCTCCCGATGACTTTGACGTGGTCACTCTGGACGTCGAAATGCCCAATATGAACGGGCTCGACACGCTCAAAGAGCTGATGGCCACGGTGCCGCTGCCGGTCCTGATGATCAGTTCCCTGACCGAACAGGGCGCCGAAACCACTCTGCGGGCTCTGGAATTGGGCGCACTGGATTTTATTCCCAAATCCATGGAAAAAGACAAGGATAAGGAAACCTTTGGCCGCGAGATCCGGCAAAAAATCAAGTCGCTGTCCCGACGCAAAATTTTTGTACGCCTGAAATACGGCTTGAAGAATAAGGCAGCGGACAAAAAAGCCGACAAAGTGCAGCCAGCCAAGCGCAGCTCAGTGCCTGTCGATTACGTGCAAACACCCTGCAAAGGACCGCGTGATCTGGTGGTGATCGGCGTATCCACCGGTGGGCCGCCAGTGGTGCAGAAAATTCTCTCGGCCATGCCGGCAGATCTGCCAGCCTGCATTCTCGTGGCCCAGCACATGCCGCCGGCCTTTACCGGTCCCTTTGCCCGCAGACTGGACAGTGTCAGCAAAATCTCCGTCAGTGAAGCCGTCGACGGTGATAAATTTCAGCGTGGGCACGCCTATGTCTGCCCAGGTGGCAAGCATATCGGAATCCGACTGCGCGGTGTCCTGCCGCAGATTGCCGTGACCGAAGAACCCAAGGATGCGCTCTACAAACCTACGGTCAATGTGCTGATGAGCACGGCCGGCAAGTATATGGGCCGCCGTACCCTTGGTGTGATGCTCACCGGCATGGGCAACGACGGCGTTGAAGGCGCCAAAGTGCTCGTCGACAACGGTGGCTGCCTTATTGCCCAGGACGAAGCCTCGTGTGTGGTCTACGGTATGAACAAAGCCGTCATTGATGCCAAGCTAGCCAATCTGATTCTCGATGCCGATGATATCGCCAAAGCGGTCATTGACACGGTTCGCGGCTAGCCGACCAGATACGGTTCGAACCGCCCGGGATCACGCTCAGCTGTCCAACGCGGCCACCTGCTCTGTTCTGCCAGCCTGAGTTCGCCAATGGCAAATCCCCCGCCGCAAAAACGGCATCCCCGCATAGTTTAAGGATAGTAGGATGGAAACTGAAACAAACCAAATCTCCCAAGAACAGATTCTGAACGGCCTCAAATCCGACAACAGCTCAGATGTCCGTGACGCGGCCTTCTTGGCTGGGGAAAACAAATTGCAGGAAGCCGTTCCCGACCTCTGCAAACTGGTGCGCAGCACCAATATCGGCATTCAGGAAGCGGCAGAATTTGCCCTGAGAAAAATCCGCGGGGCCCAGGTCATCGAAAATCTGCTGCCGCTTTTGCAGAGTGAAGAGGTCTCCGTGCGCAATGCCGCCATGGATATTCTCAGAGAAATCGGCGTCGACAGCATTGAAAGCATGCGCCCCTATCTCAAGGGGGAGGACGCGGATCTGCGCATCTTCATCACCGATATTCTGGGCCACTGCAAAAGCCATAAATCGGCGGATCTTTTGGCTGAAGCCCTGCTCCGAGATCCCGAGGTCAATGTGCGCTATCAGGCGGCCGTCAGTCTCGGCACCCTGGCCTATCCCGAATCCGTAGTTCCCCTTTCCCGGGCCATGCACGACGAGGAATGGGTGCAGTTCGCCGTTGTTGAGGCCTTGGCCAAGATCAAGGACACCTCGGCAACCACAGCGTTAGTGCAGCTTCTGCCTCAGTCTTCGCCGTTGGTCTGCTCGGCCATTGTGGACGCTCTGGGTGATCTGGGCGACATCAAGATTCTGCCCATGCTGCTCAATGCTCTCGAGAACGTCAACGAAGCCCTGCGCCACACAATCGTCAAGACCGTGGTCAAAATCCTGAACGGCTCCTCTCTCTCGCTGTTACCCAATAAGTACAAAGCCAATCTCAATGTCTATCTCTTGAGCGCCTTAAACGACGACAACGAGGATATTCAGGAAGCAGCCCTGACCGGTCTGGAAGCCATCGGCACTGAAAGCGCCAGCAAACCTGTGCTGAATTTTGCCATTGGCAAAGATCCGGAAACCGATGCCGACATCTACGATCAGGCTGTCAAGACCTTAGCCGCCTTGGGCTATACCCAGGCCTTGCGTGACGCTCTGCGCTCCGAGGATGAAAAAACCGTACTCGTGGCCATGCAGGCCTGCCAGTTCATTCAGGACCGGGCACCGCTGGAAGAGCTGAAAAACGCCTTCTGGCACGTCAATGTGGATTTGAAATGCCTGGCCATCCACGAAATTGCTCAGATGGGCAATTGTTCGGACATGCCCTTCTTCCTTTCCGTCATCGACGAATGCGACGATTCGGAAATTCTGAAAGGCGTACTGAGTTTCCTGGGCAGCCAGCCCTCCTGCCGCGATATCGACGACATTGTCTTCAATCTCCTCGACCACAAGCATCAGGACGTGCAGGAAATGGCCCTGGAAGCCTGCATCAATTTGCACAGTGCCGGTCTCAATGAGCGTTTCCGCGCCATGGCCCGCGAAGGCAATGTCATGCAGCGCATGATGGCCATCTATGCCCTTGGCCGCTACGATGCCATGGAGAATATCAATGAGCTCTCCGCCGGTCTGGAAGACGAGGACAGCTCCGTACGCCGCATGAGTGTGGAAGCCTTCCTGAATATGGGCCCCGACGCCGAACGCTTCCTGCCACGGCTTGTTCCGGCGCTCAACGATCCGGACAAAGACGTGCGCATGGCGGCTGTGGACCTGCTGGGACAGATCTGCACCCCATCAGTCATGCCCCATCTCATGGAGGCCTTAAACGACGAAAACGACTGGGTACGGATCCGCGCCATTGAAGCTCTGGGTCATGCCCGTCTTGAAGAAGCCATTCCCCAGCTTTCACAGCTTCTGGAAAAAGGCAGCCCCATGGTCATGAGCAAAGTCATTGAAGCTCTGGGCATGATCGGTGGCAACGTGGCCTTTACCGTGCTGCTCGGTTTGATGGATCACGAGGATCCGGAAATCCAGCACGCAGCCGCTGATGCCGTTGCGGCCATTCAGGCCAGTCAGGAGTAGCAACGATGAGCACGCAAACCCCCTTTCAGCAGAAGCCGTTCGCCTTTGGTCAGCGTGACAAGGACGCCAGCAAGGAGAATAAACCGCTCTCGTCACAGTTTAGCAAGCCGCAGACGTTTACGGCGGGTTCCTTTACCCACCACGATGACCGTACGCAGCCTTTTGGCAGCCGCAGCCAGGAACAGGCCAAACCCTTCTCGGCCTTCCGCCAGACGCAGACCCAGACGCAGACCAGCACGCAGACGCGTCCTTTTTCCACGCAGTCGGCCAAACCGGCCTCAAGCTTTGGTGCTCGTCAGTCTTCGCCCTTTGCGGCGCAAACCAGCCAGACGACAACGCCGACCTTTGGCAGCCAGCGTCCCGCCAGTCCAAGCTTTGGCTCGCAGGCAAGCAGCCGGCCGGCCGCCCAGTCTTCCACGCGGCCCTTTTTCCGTGCCGGCACAAGCACAAGCCAGGATCACAGCACAAGTTCTTTTCACTCAACCCGTCCCCTGCATCTGCAGACGCCCTCCTTCCACAAGGACATGAGTATTTCCGATGAAGAATTTGTGCTCTTGCGTGACTTTATTTATAAAAAGTGCGGTATCTTCATTGCCGAAAACCGGAAATATCTCATTGAAAACCGCCTTTCCAACCGCATCAAACATCTCAATCTGAAAAGCTATTCAGAATACTACAAGTATCTGAAATTCGACGACAATAAAGACGCGGAACTCAATGAACTCTATGTCCTGATGACCACCAATGAGACGAGCTTCTTCAGGAATCCGCCGCAGCTCAAGGTCTTCCAGGAAATCGTTCTGACCAATATGATCAACGAGATCCGCAAAACCGGCCAGAAAAGACTGAGGATCTGGTCTGCCGGCTGCTCCACGGGTGAAGAACCCTATACCCTGGCCATCATCATCAGTGAAGTACTCAAGGGTGAACTGCTGACCTGGGATGTCAAGATCACAGCCAATGATCTCTCCACCCAGGTTCTGGCAGCGGCCCGCAATGGCATCTATTCCGAGTATTCGCTGCGCACGACCCCCAAGGAACTGGTCAGCCGCTATTTCACCAAGGACGGTCAAGTCTACAAGATCAATCCGGAAATGAAACGCCTGGTGAATTTCGGGCAGATCAACCTCAACGAACGTGAACAGCTCAAACGCGTGGAAAGCTCGCACATTGTCTTCTGCCGCAATGTTATCATCTACTTCGACGACGACATGAAACGACGCGTGATCAACTCATTTTACGATAATCTTCTTCCCGGTGGCGCGCTTCTGATCGGTCATTCAGAAACGCTGCACAATATCTGCCGTTCTTTCGAGCTTGAGCACTATTCGGGCACTATTGTCTACCGCAAGCAAAAGTAACTGCCCAGAACACACCAAGCTCAAAAACAGGCTTTGACTTTTGCCCCAGACTTTTGGAGCAGAAGTTCCCCAAACCAGAACAAGCCCAATACAGCCATGCTGGCCAAACACAAAACGCTTGCTCTGCGTTCTTGGGCTACCGGCCAAGGGGGCCGGCCCGGGACGAAAACACCGCAAAATAAGGATGTTTGACATGCAAAAACATATACTGGTCATCGACGATTCCAAAACCATCCGCAACCTTGTGGCCTTTGTGCTGAAAAGTGAAGGCTTCAAGACCAGCACCGCAGAAGACGGACTCGACGGCATTGAGAAACTCTACAATATCGACGCCGTGGACCTGATCATCGTGGACGTCAACATGCCACGCATGGACGGCTTCACCTTTATCAAAACCGTGCGTACCCAGGATGCCTACAAGGACATCCCAATCATCGTGCTCTCCACCGAAGGCCAGGAGAAGGACATTCAGACCGGCATGAGCCTCGGGGCCAATCTCTACATGGTCAAACCTGCTCAACCTGAAAAAATGGTCCGGAATATAAAGATGCTTCTAGGTTAACCGATAAGAAGGGTACTCTGCCCTTGCGGGGCAGTTCCCAGAATCTACGTTAGCTCTATGAAGGTAGGACTGTATGAGCCAGGACATGTTTGATCCAGAACTTTTTACAGATTTTATTGCAGAAGCGAGAGAGCATCTCGAAACCATTGAACCCAATCTTCTGGAACTGGAAAAGACTCCGGACAATCTTGCCCTGCTCAACGAGATCTTCCGCCCCATGCATTCGCTCAAGGGGGCCTCGGGTTTTCTCGGACTGAACCGGATCAATCAGATTGCCCACCGTGCCGAAAACATCCTCGATGCCCTGCGCAAGGGCGAGATGGTGGTCACAAGCGAGATCATGGATGTCATTCTGGCGTCCACCGACGCTCTGCGTCAGATGATCGACAATCTGGAATCAACCAGCGCTGAAGGCGATGTGGCCATTGAGCCAATCATTGCGCAGATCGACAATATTATGAATGGCGGGGGCGCTTCAGCCCCCGCAGAAGCAGCGCAGCCTGCCGCAGAAGCCGAGCCTGAGCCTGCCAGTGAACCTGCGCAAGACGTTGCCAGTGAGCCTGCACCTGCCAGCGAAGCTGTTCAAGAAGCTGTCAGTGAGCCTGCGCCTGAAGCGGCCGCTGCGAGCGAAAGCCCAGAAACAGCGAGCGCGCAGGCTTCCGAAACAGCGCCTGAAGCTCCTGCCCCTGAAGCACAAGCCCCTGCCCCGAGCCCTGCGCCGGCAGAAGCGGCTGAACCTCAGGCCGCCAGTAAGGGGCTGACACCGAAGGAATGGATCGCTACCCTCCCGGCTCTTGACAGCTATCCCCTTGAAGCCTTTGGCGAAGATCACCTCAAGGACTTCATCGACGAATCCTTCGAAAACATTGAAAATCTCAACACCGGCCTTCTGGCCCTGGAAGAAAACCCGGGCGAACAGAAGGATCTCGTCAACGATATCTTCCGTTTCTTCCACAATATGAAGGGCAACAGTGGCATCATTGGCTATCAAGAGCTCAATGCCCTGACCCACGAGGCCGAAACTGTTCTGAACAATGTGCGTCAGGACAAGATGCAGGCCACCCCGGAACTCATCGACCTGTTGCTCTTAGTCGTCGATATGATGGAAGCGCTGATCCAGCACATAAATATCAGCGACGGCAAGGCCACGCCCTTTGACACCTCAGCGGTCATCCGCAAATTGCAGCAGGTGCTGGCGGGCGGAGCCATTGAACTGCCTGAGGCCCTGATGGCCGGTCAGGCGCAGGCTACGGAGAGCGCCAAGAGCGAGGAAGAAAAGCCCGAAGCAGCAGAAGCCGATCAGGCGGACCAAGCCAAGTCCAGTGTGGAAACGGTTAAGCCCACGATTATCCCCGTGGGCACTGAAACCGATGACAATGAAGCCTTCAGGGTCATGGTTCGCCAGCAGTTCGAGATCATTCATGCGGCTCTGGCCACTCTCGCCAAGGACGGTTCCAACAAGGAATCCATTGACGCCCTGCACCGCTGTCTGATTGTGGTCCGTAATGCCTGCAGCGCCGTGGGTCTTGACGAAATCAAGGTCTATGCCGAACGCACGGCCGGCATTGTGGAACAGGGACAGAAAAAGGGCATTGATTTCGGCATGATGGTCGACATGATGAACCAGGAAGTGGGCATCATTGAAGACATGGTACAAAAGGCGGTTTCCGGCGGCGGCATCAGCATGTCGGAAAAGGAAAGTCCAAAGCCTGCCGAAGCCAAAAAGGAAGAAGCCAAAGAAGCTCCTGCTCAGGCCAAAGCCGAAGCGCCCAAGCCTGAAGCTGCGGCGGCGCCCAAGCCTGAAGCGCCTGCGCCCAAGCCCGAAGCTGCGGCTCCCAAGCCTGAAGCACCCAAGCCTGCTCCCAAGCCCGAAGTGGCGGCACCCAAGCCTGAAGCGCCAAAACCCGCGCCCAAGCCTGAAGCCGCGGCTGCGCCCAAGCCTGTGACTCCTACGCCGCAAGCCCCCAAGCCTGCCCAAGCGGCTGCTCCCAAGCCCGCGCAAGCCAAGGCACCGGAAAAGGCCCCAACGCCTCAAGCCAACGGTGCTGCCCAGCATAAGGGTGCCTCCACCATCCGCGTGGATCAGTGGCGGCTGGATCATCTGATGAATTCCATTGGCGAGCTGATCATCAACCGCAACCGCTACACCCTGATCGCCCGTTCTCTTGAAGGCGCCAGCGGCAGTGTGAACATTTCGGAAATCGCTCAGGATCTCTCGGAAACCACCTACGCCATGGCCCGTATTTCCGACGACCTGCAGGACACCATCATGAAGGTGCGCATGGTGCCGGTCTCCTCCGTCTTCTCGCGCTTCCCGAGACTGGTCCGCGACCTTTCCCGCAAAAGCGGCAAGGAAGTGGATCTGGTGATGGAAGGAGAGGAAACGGAACTGGATAAGAGCGTGGTGGAAGTCATCGGCGATCCTCTGGTGCATCTGATCCGCAATTCCGTGGACCACGGCATTGAACCTGAAGCTGATCGCGTGGCCGCCGGCAAACCCGCCAAGGGCAAGGTGACCCTCAGAGCGTTCCACAAGGGCAATTCCGTAGCCATTGAGATTGAAGACGACGGCAAAGGCATTGATCCCGATAAAATGCGTCAGGTGGCCATCAAGAAAGGTATCATTTCCGCTGAAGAAGCGGCTCAGCTCGACGACAGTGAAGCGCGCGAACTGATTTTTGCCCCGGGTTTCTCCTCGGCTGAAAAAATCACCGATATCTCAGGCCGCGGCGTGGGCATGGACGTTGTGCGGACCAATATCAAGAACCTCAAGGGCAGTGTGAGTACCTATTCCGAAGTGGGCAAGGGAACCAAGTTTACCCTCATTCTGCCGCTGACCCTGGCCATCATCGATGCCCTGATGGTCAATGTGGCCGGACAAATGTACGCCATTCCTCTGGATGCGGTTTCCGAAACCACCAAGATTGAATCGGTGCGACTGACCGACATCAAGGGACGCAAGGCCGTAACCCTGCGCGGTGATGTCCTGGGTATTGTGGAACTTTCGGAAATGCTCGGTCTGCCGCCTGCCAAGGAACTGCCCGAGATGCTTTCCGTGGTCGTTATCCACGACAATGAACGGCGTCTGGGTCTGGTGGTGGATCAGTTGCTGGAGCGGCAGGAAATCGTGATCAAGCCTCTGGGCGCATATCTTGGTGATCTTCAGGGCATATCCGGTGCAACGATCATGGGCGACGGCTCAGTCATCCTGATCCTTGACCCCCATGAAATCTATATGCTGTCCACCTCCAAGGCCATGACCAACAGCCTTGAAGCCAAACAGCAGGCGCAAGCACCGGCTAAAATTGCCGTCTAGGCATTCTCAGCTGCAGCCCTCCCCTTTGCTGCAAGCAGATGAACCCCGGCGGGCAATCGGGAAGTAGAAGGAAAGGACACAGTCTTCGGGCTGTGTCCTTTTTCCGTGAGCAGGGCCAATTGACAACCTTGTTGCCTTAGGGCTAGCTTCCTAGATTCGTACGGCCTTAGCCAAACAAAGCCCCTATCCTTGGCCATTTCATGCCTTTGGCCTCGCTTCTGAACCATACTGTCTCCATGAGGAGGCCGATGTGTCTCTTTGCCAATGCCGCATCTTCTATCTTCTGGCCTTCTTGGCCTGTGGACTTTTGCTTTTGCCAACACCCGGCACTGTCTTTCTGGCCGTCTGCTTTTCCTGTCTCGGTCTGCCTCTTTATCGGCATCTCAAGTATCTGGGACTGAAAAAATACAGAAAGCTCCCCAAGGCACAAAGCTTCCGACGCAGTCTCTACCGGCGCAGCCCTCTTCTGCTCTACACCCTGAGCCTGCTCATGTCCGTCTTCATTCCCCTGGCGGTTTTGCTGTTACTTGTGGCGCCGCAGGCTTCACGTGGACTTACGCAACTCAGAAGCATGGAATTTGCGGAAAAAGTCAAAGTGCTGATGCCTGAAAACCTCAAAAACTTCGTCAATTCCCATCTGCCCTCTCTCAACGACTATCCGGCCCTCAAAAATATCCTCGGCGATCTCACCGACAATATTTCCGAACATTTTTTCTCCTTTCTCGGCAACATCTTTACCCCCAGCGTCCTCTGGCAGCGTGCCGTGGGCTTTCTGGGCGGCAGCCTCACCGTCCTCTGGACGCTTTTTCTCTTCTTCACCCTGACCATTCTCTTTACGCTCTACGCCCGTCAGGCCCGCACCATCGTCACCCGCATCCTGCAGCTGCCCTTAGGTGTCATCCGTCGCTTTGTCTCCACCATCTATAAGGCCCTGAGTGCCGTCATGCTGGGTGTGGTTCTGGTTGCCTTAATCCAGGGGCTTTTCTGCGGCATCGGCTTTGCCGTGGCCGGCATTGAATCTGCGGCTTTCTGGGGACTGATGGCCGCTTTTGTGGCACCCATTCCCATGATCGGCACCATGCTCGTCTGGGGTCCTCTGGCCCTGCTGCTCTGGTTTAAAGGCTCCCATTTTGCGGCTATCGGTCTGATGCTCTGGGGAGCCATCGCGGTTTCAGGCATTGACAATATCTGCCGCCCCATCTTTCTGCAGCAGGGCATCAAAGCGCCGATCTTTGTTCTGATTCTGGTCATGATCTGCGGCATGAGTGTCTTTGGCCCCCTTGGCGTCATCGCCGGTCCCGTGCTCTTAGCCTGTTCCCTGCAGCTGATTGAAGAAGCGCACACGTACTTTCCCAGCTCAAAGAAGCAGGATTCAGACTGAGCAAAAGCGCAAAGTTCCGCAGTCTGAGGCTTTTTGGGCCGAAAGAAAAAAGGGATGGCAAACTTGCACGATTCTATACTTTGAGCTATCCTTATAAAAACTTTTCCTAGGCTCTTTGCGTGCTGCGCAACACCGCAAAGCCAGCGTGGATTTTACCATCCCCGCATCAATAGTTGGTGTAGGGATTTTCAGATAAGGAGATACCAATGCAAAGTACGAGACGAAGCTTTCTCAAAGGCGTCGGCGCAGGCGTCCTTTGTCTCTCACTTAGTCAGCTCGGTTTTGATCTGACCGAGGCCAAGGCGTATGCCAAGGAACTGAAGATTAAAAATTGTCGCGCTGTCACGAGCGTTTGCCCGTTCTGTGCGGTCTGCTGTCAAGTGATCGCCTATGAGCGCGATGGTGAACTCATCGCCACAGAAGGCGATCCCGATTTTCCCATCAACGAGGGTTCCCTTTGCGCCAAGGGTGCTTCTCTGTGGAGCATGTACACCAATAAGCACCGTCCCACCAAGCCCATGTACCGTGCGCCCTACAGTGACAAGTGGGTGGAAAAGGATTGGGACTGGACCCTTGACCGCATTGCTCATCTGGTCAAGGAGACCCGCGATAAGGATCTGATTCTCAAAAATGAAAAAGGTCAGACGGTCAACCGTCTGGATAGCGTTTTCTGGATGGGCACCTCGCACGCCTCCAACGAGGAATGCGCGGCCATCCATCTCGCCATGAAAAGCCTGGGGGTCGTCAGTATGGACCACCAGGCCCGTGTCTGACACAGCCCCACTGTTGCGGCTCTGGCAGAGTCGTTCGGACGCGGTGCAATGACCAATCACTGGATTGATATCAAGAACGCCAATTGTGTGCTGATTATGGGCAGCAACTGTGCAGAACATCATCCAGTGTCCATGAAATGGGTTCTTCGTGCCAAGGATAATGGCGCCAAGCTCATCCATGTGGATCCCAAATTCTCACGTACTTCAGCTCGCTGTGACGTGCATGTTCCCCTGCGTTCAGGTTCGGACATTGCTTTCCTCGGCGGCATGATCAACTATATTCTTGAGAACAAGCTGTATCAGGAAGAATACGTTAAAAATTACACCAATGCCTCTGTTGTCGTCGGTGCAGATTATGCGTTTAACGATGGTATCTTCAGTGGCTACAATGCCGAAACTCGCACCTATGACAAAAAGGCCTGGGCACGCTCCAAGGACAAGGACGGCATGCTGGTGACTGACCCAGAGTGGAAGAATCCGCGCTGCGTCATCAATCTTTTGAAACAGCACTATTCACGGTACACCCTGAAGAACGTCTGTGACGTGACCGGTGTGCCTGAAAAGACCATCCTGGAGGTCTACAACGATTTCTGCGCCACGGGTAAGCCCGACAAGGCCGGAACCATCATGTACGCCTTAGGGTGGACCCAGCACACCAATGGCGTGCAGATCATCCGTACCTCAGCCATTATTCAGCTGCTCCTGGGCAATATCGGTGTGGCCGGCGGCGGCATCAACGCCCTGCGCGGCGAACCCAATGTGCAGGGTTCCACAGACCACGCCATTCTCTACGATTCCCTGCCGGGTTATCTGCCCATGCTGCGTGCGCAGTGGCAGACGCTGGATGAGTATCTCAAGGGCTGTACACCTTCCAAGGAAATGCCCAATAGTGTCAACTGGAAGAGCCACAATCCTGAATACATGGTCAGCCTGCTCAAGGGCTGGTTTGGTGACAGCGCAACAGCCGAAAACGACTTCGGCTACAGCTGGCTGCCCAAACTCGAACCGCGCGGCAACACCTCCTACTATTCGGTGATTGATCGCGCCTACAAGGATCAGATGCGTGGTGGCTTTGTCTTCGGTGTCAACCCCTGTCAGAGCTTCCCCAATACCCATAAGGTACGGGCCAGCCTGGATCATCTGGACTGGATGGTCTGCGGTGAGGTGCACAATTCCGAGACCAGTGACAACTGGCATCGTCCCGGCGTTGATCCCACCAAGATCAAAACCGAAGTCTTCCTCTTGCCCTCAGCGCATCGTATTGAGAAAGAAGGCACCATCAGCAACAGTGGCCGCTGGCTGCAGTGGTTCGACAAGGCCGTGGAGCCCGCCGGTCAGGCCCGCGACTTCGGCCATATGCTTGTGCCGCTCATGAATAAGATCCGCGAGCTCTACAAGAACGAGAAGGGTGTTTTGCCAGAACCCGTTCTGAACATCGTCTGGCCCAAGGACTTCGTGGCCGAAGAATGGACCAAGCGTATCAATGGTCAGTTCTGGAAGGATGTGACCATTGATGGCAAGACCTATCACCGTGGTCAGCAGGTGCCCAAGTTCGCCAACCTGGCCAAGGATGGCAGTACCTCCTCGCTCAACTGGATCTACTGCGGCTCCTACACCGAAGAAGGCGGCAATAAGAGTAAGTACCGCGACAAGAGCCAGACCCCCGCTCAGGCTAAGCTTGGTCTCTATCCCAAGTGGTCCTGGTGCTGGCCTGTCAACCGCCGCGTGCTCTACAACCGTGCTTCGGTCGACGCCAACGGCAAGCCCTGGAATCCCAATCTTCCGGTCATTGAATGGGACGGAAGCAAGTGGAAGGACGGCTATGACGTCATTGACGGTGGCGGAGCGCCCATTGGTGTCAAGGAAAAGGGTCGTCTGCCCTTCATCATGTGCGCTGATGGTCTGGGACACCTCTTCGGACCTGGTCGTGAAGACGGTCCCTTCCCCGAGCACTATGAACCGGTGGAAACTCCGCTCAAGAGCCACCCCTTCTCCAAGCAGCTGTCAAGCCCGGTCTATCTGACCTTCCATTCAGATCTGGACAAGCTGGCGGCACCTGGCGATCCCAAGTATCCTATTGTTCTCACAACCTATAGCATGACTGAACATTGGTGCGGTGGCGGTGAAACCCGCAATACGCCCAATCTCCTTGAAGCCGAACCTCAGCTCTATGTGGAGATGAGTGAAGAACTTGCTGCCATCAAGGGTATCAAAAACGGTGACGGTGTTATCGTAGAAAGCATCCGCGGCAAGGTCGAAGCCATTGCCATGGTCACGGTCAGAATCCGGCCGTTCACCATCATGGGCAAAACCGTACACCTCATCGGCATGCCCTTTGCTTTCGGTTGGCTCACACCCAATTGCGGTGATTCCACCAACAGACTCACCACAGGCGTGTATGATCCCAATACTACCATTCAGGAAGACAAGGCCTGCATGGTGGATGTCTACAAGGCCGCAAAGCTGACAGAAATTGCCTAATACGCAACGGGCGCGTTCCTTCTAGGAACGCGCCCGACAAGGAGATCCTCTCATGCCTAAGTCATTTTTGATTGATACCTCTCGCTGCACAGCGTGCCGTGGCTGTCAGATGGCCTGCAAAGACTGGCACAACCTTCCGGCCATTGAGACCAAACAGACCGGCACGCATCAGAATCCGCCAGATCTCAATCCCTGCAACTACAAAATTGTCCGTTTTCGTGAACATAAGACTGAAGACGGCGGTGTAATCTGGAACTTCTTTCCCGATCAGTGCCGTCACTGCATGGCCCCCATCTGCAAGGATGTGGCGGACAAGGTGGTTCCCGGCGCCATTATTCACGATGAAAAGACCGGAGCTGTGCTCTTTACCGAGAAGTGTAAGGAACTGAGCCCTGAAGATGCGCAGGCCGTCATTGAAGCCTGCCCCTACAACATTCCCCGCCGCGAGGAAAGCAGCGGCATGCTCAGCAAATGCGATATGTGCATTGACCGTGTGACTGAAGGTTTGCTGCCGATGTGCGTCAAGTCCTGTCCCACAGGCACGATGCTCTTTGGCGAACGCAGTGAAATTCTGGCCGAAGCCAAGCGGCGCCTTGAAAAGCTCAAGAAGACCTTCCCCAAGGCCTATCTTGCCGATCCCAGAGACGTCAATGTCATTTATCTTTTGGCTGAAGAGAAAGAGTTTTACTACGAATATGCGTCCTTTATGTAACATGAGCCTTTCTGCCCCATGACCGGTGGGGCAGAAACGCTTCCTGGGCAAAAACATCAACGTTCTTGTGAACTTAAGCGGGAGAAAGCATGCAAGTATCTCGACAGAGCGCAACAGAAACCCTGAATCAGATCGCTGCCTTCAGGCCTGCGCTCAAAACCATTCTTGACGCTTTTGCTCCTCTGCTTGAAGCACAGGATGCCCTGGCGCAGGAATTGTGCCAGGATCTCAAAACAGCGCAGATTTCTCTCCCGGCCTGTCAGGCTTCGCGTCTGAGTCTTGGCGTCTCCTTGCTTTCTGACCAGGATCTCCCTGATCTGGCCGAGAGCTATGCCAAAGCAGCCCACGCTCTGGCACCCCATCTGGAAAAGATACCTGCACTGTCTCAGCTCGCAACGCCCTTGGCAGAGGTTTTTACGGGACTTTCTCTGGCCGATCAAAAGACTCTGCGAGAGGCAGTTTGCAGCAATTCGCCCAAACTGCTGACGGATCTGGCCAAAAAGCACAACCTGGATCCGCTTGTGCTCAATCTTGCGGCCAGCTTTGTGGTTTCGGCACTTTTGCGGGGTCTTTGCCAGGCAAGCTTTGATCCCAGCGCGGAGAATCCTTGGGATAGCAACAATACCTGGCAGCAGGGTTATTGCCCGGTCTGTGGCAGTTATCCCATCATTGCCTGGCTCGACAAGCCCGTCATCGACGAACGCAATACCTATCTGCATGAAGGCGGAGGCCGCAAACATCTCTATTGCGGTGTCTGCGGCAGTGACTGGCGTTTCCTGCGTCTGGCCTGCCCGTCATGCGGTGTTTCCGCCAACAGAAAGATCGAAATTCTCGCTGAAGAAAGCAATACGCACGGGGAAGCCTTGGACTGGTGTAGTCAATGCCGCTCCTACTGTCCCACAGTGGATATCCGCGAACGCATCAGTCTTCCCCACTTGGAGGCTCAGGCTCTGGGGATGCTTCATCTTGAACTCGTTGCTCACGAAAAGAAGCTCAAACCCCTGCGTGCTTCCTTCTGGAATACCTTTGCCTAAGAAGCGACAAAAACGCATTTGCTCAGGGTCCCTTTCTCATACGCTGGAATGGAGTAGGAGAATGAAATATTATCACGTTTTTCTGCCACTTTTGGCTTTCCTTTTTTTGCAGACCACAGGTGTGGCAGAAGCTAAAAGCATTCAGGAGATGGCCAATGCCATCAAAAATCCTGTAATACTCAAAGCCAGTAAATCCCATCTGCTCAATGTGACCTTTAATCATACCTCACACCGTGGTATCACCTGTTTGACCTGTCACCATGCGGTCTCTGAAAGGCATGGCCGCTATGTTTCCTGTAGTCAATGTCACGTCCAGAAAGGACGCAGCCAAGAGCGGCTTTCGACGTTTGCGGCTTTTCACGCCAATGAATCCAAGCATTCTTGCTTTTCTTGCCATCGCAGCAAGGCCCTTGAGGCGCCCAAGCCCTACGGTCAGGTTTTCAGAAACTGCCGCCCCTGTCACTACGGATCTCAGGCCAAGCCGACAGCCCAAAAGTAACAGAACCAACCTGCTTGAACCTATGTAATCAAAGGAACAGCTTTTGTGCATGAGCGGCAGTCCCTCTTAGGCTGCCGCTTCTTTTGTAGTTGAAAAGACAAGGCAGCCCTCATCAGGCGCTCTGAGTGAAAGTAGCGCAGGCAGAAGGAGAGACCACGGATTGCTCCTGATAGCTTTTGCGCTGCAGAAAGGCCCTTGGCGCAATCAAACGCAGCCTCAAACGACGAAGTGACAAAAGGACAACGCGCTTTCCTCTTTTTTCAACGTTCAAGCCCTTACTTGTCTTTACGCGTTAGACAAGCTATAACAAGCCTAAATACGCTCTCCTCAAATTCCGCTCTGGCTCATCGCTTTGACGCTTTTTGTGTGCCATCAAGCCCTCGTAAGCCCAAAGGTGGCTGACTTGGCAAGGTTTCTGTTTTGCGCAAGCGCTGAGGGAAGCTGAATAAACCGTATTTGGCCTGTCTGTAACCTGCAACATCGACGACCCTCTCGCCTTTCAAGGAAAATGGGTTTCCCAAGCGAGGTTCACAATGAAGTATATCCACTTTTTCTTGCTGATGGTTGCGCTTCTTTTTGCCGCTGAGGTCAAGGCAGACAGCATTAAGGAGATGGCCGAAAGCATTCAAAAACCCATCTCGCTGAAATCAGCGAAAACCGCTCTGCTCTCTGTGACCTTCAATCACACCTCTCACAGGGGCATCAGCTGCTTTACGTGTCACCATATGCCCTCTGAAAAAAATGGTCGCTACATTTCCTGTAGTCAGTGTCATAAGGACGTAGGTCGCAGCAAAGAGGCCAACAGTCTCTTTTCCGCCTTTCACAACAAGGAAAGCAAGCATTCCTGTTACGCGTGCCATTTGCGCAAGGCCAAGGAAAAGCCTGAACTGTATGCCACAACCTTTGTCAACTGCCGTCCCTGTCACAGCCGTATGACCAATGCCATTCAGGGCCCCATGACCATCAAGGCCTCAAAGTCACCGCTGCTTAACGTCAGCTTCAATCACTCCTCGCATCAGGGTATCAATTGTTTCACCTGTCACCACAAGGTGAGCGAAAAGGGCCGCTATGTGGGATGTGAAGAATGCCATTTGAATCTGGGCCGTACAACAGAGAAGGCCAGCATGTTCAATGCCTTTCACAACACAAAGTCATCCCATGCGTGCTATGCCTGCCATTTGAAGAAGGTTCAGGCCAAGCCTGAACGCTTCGCCCAAACCTTCTACAATTGCCGTCCCTGTCACAAGGCAGCTGTTTCCCAAAAGAGCAAGTAAGCAACGCGTTCCATATTCAGTAGCACAGAGGGGGAATTTCCCCCTCTTTTTTGTAGCAAAACGCTGCTTGACCTTTGCTCTGAGTGCGGCTAACTGCATGACCTTATTCCCCCTTTGGAGTTCGTATCATGTCCACTCGCACACTTTTTTGCCTCCTTTTCCTGCTCATACAACTGCTTGGCTGCCAGGGGCAGGGGCAAATGCGCGGCCTGGTTGAGGATCAGTATATTTCCACAAGCAGGCCCAGCTTCGCCGTAAGCAGCAAACTCCCGCTCCTGGGCTGTGAAAAACGCCTTATCAAGCTGGCTGACATGGGTGTCATGGGCGGCTTAGGCATCGAAACGTGGATCACCGTCTACGGCCAGGCTCAGGGCCCCATGGCCATTGTGGCTCATGCTGATCTTCCCAGAGGCTGGAAATGGGACGCCAATCTCAGCCAGCCGTTCAACGTGCATGAAGATCGCCTCTATCTTGGCGATCTGCCCTTTTTTGCCCAGACCTTCCTGAGCATCCCGGGCAAAAATCCCTTTGTGGCTGAGGAAGCCGCCAATGACGGGCAAGCAGCCAAAGAACCCGAGCGTTGGATCATCAGAAGCTTTAGTCAGCGCTTCAATGACGACAGCTCCAAAATCATTCTTGAATACCGTGAGCGTCTCCCCAAGGGCGTAACGTCCCTAACAAGTCTGCCCTACGGTCATTCGGATCTCATCAAAGACTTTGCCAGACGTGCCGAAGCCTGCTTTACGGTCAGTCTCAATCCTAAGGCCGATCAGGGCATCCACTTTCAGACCATTCCCGTGCTGCGCAGTCGCTACCTCGACAGCCACTTTTTTGGCACAGCATCGCCCGTGGGTCCTCTGCGTGTTTTTTAACAAGCCAAAACACCGGGCAAAAAGCGCTCTTTTTGCCGCTGGCAAAAATCCATGGAACGCCGTTGCGTAGTCTGCGTCAAAGCACCAAAACAAGCCAATGAGACCGTAATACGAAGGAGAAGAGCCCATCCCCACAGGGACAGGCTGACACGGATATGACTCTTGATCCAAGCCAATTCAGCAAAGCCCAGGCCTTGCTGCAACTGCCCACAACAGAACTGCTCAAGCAAGCCAATGCCCTGCGCAGCAAGGTCTTTGGCCAACGTATCGTGTTATGCGCCATTATCAATGCCCGCAGTGGCAATTGCAGCATGAACTGCGCCTTTTGTTCTCAGAGCAGTGCCAATCACACGCCCATTGCCACGTTTCCTCTGCTGCCCAAAGCCGTTTTGCAGGAGCGCATTCTCAGCCTGGCCGAACTGCCAGTCAGGCACATTGGCATTGTCACAAGCGGAGCCGCCTTGAACGACAGGGAGCTTGACGTCTTAACGGAGCTATTTGCTGACTTGCCCCAGGCCCTTCAGGCACGTCTTTGCACCTCCTTAGGTCGGCTTACGCCCCAAGCGCTGCACAAACTCAGACAAGCCGGCATCACGCGCTTTCACCACAATCTGGAAAGCAGCGAGCACTTCTACCCCCAAATCTGCACCAGCCAGTCCTGGCAAGAGCGCCTGCAAACCGTCCAGGCCGCACGCGCGGCAGGTTTTGTCAACTGTACAGGCGGTCTCTTTGGCATGGGCGAAAGCTGGGATGACCGCATAGCCCTTGCCCTGACCCTCAAAGCGCAGAACATCAGCCAGGTGCCCATCAATTTTCTCCACCCGCATCCGGCGACACCTCTGGCCAAACGCAAACCCCTGCAGCCAGAAGAAGCGTTACGCATCATTGCGCTGTTCCGTCACCTTTTGCCTGAGGCCACCCTCCGTGTCTGCGGCGGCCGCCCCATTACCCTGGGTCCTCTGCAGGAGCAAATCTTTGCCGCAGGCGCCAATGGGCTGATGGTCGGCAATTATCTGACAACCCAAGGAGAGAGTTTTGCTGCGGATCTTTCCATGCTGCAGAAACTGGGACTGAATTATGCCTAAGGCCAACACACCCTTTTGTCTTGTGCTCACAGGCACCGGCACGGACGTGGGCAAAACCGTCGCCACAGCCACCCTCTTGCGCTGTCTTCTGGACCGCAAGCGTACGGCAATGGCTGTCAAAATCGTACAGACCGGCATCAATGCTCAGGACGAGGGCAAAAGCTGCGCCAGCGATAGCTACTATTATCACCTGGCAAGTGCAGAGGCCCCTTTTGCCACAGCCACGACCCTGCACACCTTTCCCCTGGCGGCCTCACCGCACCTGGCGGCCAAACGTGTCGGGCAGTCCCTTTCCTGCCGCATGCTGGCCCAGGAAATCAAAGACTTTGTGCTGGCCCATGCCCATTACGATGTCCTGCTCTTTGAGACAGCGGGCGGCCTGCACGTGCCACTCTCAGAGCAGGAAGACTGGCTGACCCTTCTGCCCATGCTTGACTTCCCCGTCGTGCTCTGCGCAGCCAACTGCTTAGGCACGCTCAATCACACACAGCTCTCCTTGGATGCCCTTGAGCGTTCAGGCTGTGAAGTCCTGGGTCTTATTCTCAGCGCAACGCATCCCGCGCCCGATGAGACGGAAGCGATCATTCGCAACAACAATCTCTCGCTGCTCAAAAATCGCCAAAGCCGGCTCACGCTCTGTTCTCTGCCCTATACGCAACTCTCGGCAGAGCGCATGGCCGATCTTGCCCAAAACCTTTTGCCCTTGGCCGAGGTCATCCTGGCGCAAAAAGCGTACAGGCCAAAAGCCGACCTGCTTGAGCGGGATCGCGCAAGCCTCTGGCATCCCTACAGCTCGGTCAACGCTTGCCCCCCGCTTTCTGTCGTGCGCACAGCCTACGCCAATCGTTTGGTGCTTGAGGATGGGCGTGAACTCATTGACGGCATGAGTTCCTGGTGGTGCGCCGTACACGGCTACCGGCATCCACATCTGGAAAGCGCCCTGACCCGACAGCTGGCCAGGCTTCCCCATGTCATGTTTGGCGGCTTGACCCATGCCGGCGCCATCAGCCTTGGCGAACGCCTCAAAAGCCATCTGCCAAGTGCCCTGAGCCGTGTCTTTCTGGCTGATTCAGGCTCAGTGGCCGTCGAAGTGGCCATGAAAATGGCCCTGCAGTACCAGTACGGTATTGGCGAAAAACAGCGAACACGCTTTCTGACACCTCTGGGCGGCTATCATGGCGACACCATGGGCGCCATGAGTGTCTGCGATCCCGTCAATGGCATGCATCAGCTGTTCACGTCCTGTCTGGCCCAGCAGATCTTTCTGCCAAGACCTGCCTGCCGCTTTGATCAGCCCTTTGCCGAGCAAAGCCTTGACGCTGCCCGCCAGATCTTTGCCCAAAAGGGCCAAGAAATTGCCGCCGTGATCCTTGAACCCATTGTGCAGGGCGCAGGCGGCATGTGGTTCTATCACCCAGACTACCTCAATGGCCTGGCCGAACTCTGTCACGCCTGCGGCGCGCTGCTCATTTTTGATGAAATTGCCACAGGCTTTGGCCATACGGGTAAATTCTTCGCTCTGGAATGGACAAGGATTTGCCCGGATATTCTCTGTCTTGGCAAGGCTCTGACCGGCGGCACGCTCACCATGGCCGCCACACTCTGCACAGAGCAGGTGGCCTCTGGCATCTGCGCCAATGGCCAGGTCTTCATGCACGGCCCAACCTTCATGGGCAATCCCCTGGCCTGTGCCGTAGCCAATGCCTCCCTTGATCTTTTGGAGCAAGGCAGCTGGCAACAACAGGTGCAGGACATCGAGCAGGTGATGCGCCGTGAACTTGCTCCTTGTGCCGGTCTTGCCAATGTGCGCGATGTGCGCGTGCTCGGCGATATTGGCGTTGTGGAAACCAAGGGGCCTGTGGAGACCGACCGGCTCTATGGCTTTTTCGTGGATCACGGTGTCTGGATCAGACCCTTCAACAATCTCGTCTACCTCATGCCGCCCTATATCAGCCCGCTTGAAGACATCGAGACCCTTTGCCGGGCAATCTACGCCGCCCTGGCCGAAACAGGGACAGGCGCAGAACCAAGAGCCTGACGTCCCACGCCTTGACAAAAAGACCGGACATCTTAGCTACAATAGGTCTTGCAGCAAAAACAAAAATGCCTTGGGCAACCTGCCCAACCTGACAGATTGACATCCCCCCAACGGTAACGTATCGTTTTTGCTATGCATGACAGAGAAGCCCAATGGAGCCAAGCGTAGCTTCCAAAGACTCGCTGCCCATGGCGCAGAATCGCTACGCGCTTTGGGGATCCTTATCCGCCAGTTTTCTTCAAACAACGCCGACTATTGCTGAATGTCGTCGAAGGAGCCAAGATGGTTGAATTGACCGATACCGCCCGCAAAGAACTCGATGCTTTTTTTGCGGAAAAACCCGAGGAAAAAAAGAATATTCGCGTCTATCAGGCTATGTCCTGCTCCGGTGCCAGTTTGAACATGGCTCTGGATGATCCCTCGGAGAATGATGTCACCGAGCAGAACGGCAGCTATACCTTCTGCATTGATAAAGCTCTGCTCGAGCAGATCAAAAGCTGCAAGATTGATCTGACCTTTTTAGGCTTTTCCGTTGAGCCGGAAATTCCCCTGCCTGTTCCGGAAGGCGGCGGTTGTGCAACCTGCGGCGGTTGCCATTAGTTTTTCCGCCTCTGCTTTTGGCTTTTTCTGACCCTGGGAGCTTGTCTTCCGGGGTCGTTTTTCTTAAAAAACCCGAAACACCTCGGCAAAATGCGATGAACGAAACGATCTACGCCTATCTTGAAAAAACCGGCCCTGTCTTCTGTCTGGATATTGGCAGTGGCACGCAAGACGGTCTTCTCGCCTTGCCAGGTGTCAACTTCGACAATTGGCCGCGCTTTATCCTGCCTTCTCCTGCGCGCAGAATCCTCTGCCGTATTGAGAAGGCAACACAGGCCAAACAAGCCATCTGGCTCTATGGTGGCAATATGGGCGGCGGCTTCACCCAGGCCGTGCTTAAGCATCTCTCAGCTGGGCTGGCCTGCTTTGCCACACAAGAAGCCGCCAAAGCGATCTGTGACAATCCGCAAAAAGTGCAGAAGATGGGCATCGTCTTTGCGGAACACTGCCCTGCACAGGCTCTTCCCCTGCACTTGAGCGATTTTTCCCCGGAATTCTGGCAGACCTTTCTTACGAGCCTGGATTTGCCAATGCCGGCCATAACGGTGGCGGCAGCACAGGATCACGGCTTTTGCCTGAGCGGCAACCGCACCTTCCGCATGCAGATCTGGAACGATCTGCTCAGCCAGCACAATCGCCTGCCCGACTGGATTTATCATGAGGTGCCAAGCCCATTGACGCGTCTGGCGGCTCTGCAGGCGGCCACGGGCGGTCCTGTTGCCGACACAGGCACGAGTGCCCTCCTTGCATTTTTATGTGATTCAGGCATTCTTAAACGTTCCTTTGCCACGGGCATTACCCTTGTCAATGCCGGCAATACCCATACCTTGGCAGCTCTGATCTTTCAGGGCAACGTCTGCGGCCTCTACGAGCAGCATACGGGTCTCCTGGACAAAGCCAAGCTCGACGCTGATCTTCACGATTTTCGCCTGGGCTGGCTGCCATGCGAGCAAGTGCAAAAGGCCATGGGGCATGGCACAGTCTACGGCACACGTCCAGAAGAGGCCGGGGGCTTTGAACCCACCTATTTCACTGGGCCCAGACGCGAACAGTTTGCCGGTCTTGGTCAGTTCATCAATCCCTTGGGCGACATGATGGTCGCCGGCTGTTTCGGACTTCTCTACGGCCTGAGCCTGGCCGCCAATCCACCAACCAACCTTACGGACAATTCTCATGCACATGGATGTTTATGATGTAGCGGAAACCTGGAGCCGAGATCGCATCGCCTCGACGCAGCTCGTACGACTGAAATCGACCGTAGCCCAAGCCAGAAAATGCGCCTTCTACCGTCAGCGCCTTGACGAAGCAGGCATCACCCCTGATGCCTTGAACCATATTGACGATATCCGCAAAATTCCCTTTACCACCAAGCAGGATCTCAGAGATCAGTATCCCTTGGGTCTGCTCACCGTGCCCACCCAGGAAATTGTGCGTATGCACTGCTCGAGCGGGACCACAGGCACGCCCACAGCCATCTGCCATACGGCCAATGACCTGAACTGGTGGAGTGATCTCATGGCCCGCTGTATGTACATGGTGGGCGTACGCCGCGAGGACGTCTTTCAAAATATGAGCGGCTACGGTCTGTTCACAGGTGGTCTGGGCATCCATTACGGTGCCGAACGTCTGGGTTGCATGACGATTCCCGCCGGCGCCGGCAATACCAAACGCCAGATCAAACTGGCCCGCGATTTTCACACCACTGTGGCGCACATTCTGCCCAGCTACGCCCTCATTGTGGGGGAAAGACTGCGGGAGATGGGAGAAGATCCCCACGATTTTCCCCTGCGCATCGCCTTGGTGGGCGCCGAGCCCTACACCGAAGAATTCCGCAAACGCATTGAGGACCTCTTCGGTATGAAGGTCTATAATTCCTATGGCTTGTCGGAGATGAACGGACCTGGCGTGGGCTTTGAATGTCTCGAACAGCATGGTCTGCACATCTGGGAAGACGCCTACTATCCGGAAATTGTCAATCCCGAAACCGGCCAGCCCGTCCCCGATGGTGAAATCGGCGAACTGGTCATGACCAGCCTCTGCCGCCAGGGCATGCCCATTCTGCGCTACCGCACCCGGGACCTGACCCGTTTCCTGCCCGGTGAATGCCTCTGTGGACGCAAGCACCGTCGCATGGATCGCATTCTGGGTCGTGCTGACGACATGATGATCGTCAAGGGCGTGAATATCTACCCCATGCAGATTGAACAGGTGATCATGGGCTTTGAGGAAGTGGGCAAGAACTATCTCATTCAGCTGGAAAACGACGGCTTCGGAGATGTTCTGCGTGTCAAAGTGGAGATTCGCGACGAGTATTTTGTGGAGGATATGCGCCAGCTGCACAAGGTGCAGCAGAAGATCGCCCGTGCCCTCAAGGATGAAATCCTTGTGACACCGCATGTGGAGCTGGTGGAAAGCAACAGCCTTCCCCTCTCCGAGGGCAAAGCCGTCAGAGTGCATGACCTTAGGGCCAAGAAATGACCGAGTCACTGGCTTTGGCAGGCGATCTCTTCAGTCTGGGCTTTGTGATCTTTCTCGGTCTGCTGGTGCTTTTGAATTTTCTCAATCTGCCCGGCAATTGGCTGGCCTTGGCTTGTGTGCTGATTTTCAGCCTGCTTTCAGGCAAAGCCTTGGGTATGCTCTTCTGGGTCTTAAGCTGTGGCAGTGCGGTGCTTGGCGAAATTCTGGAATGGGGGATCTTGGCGACCAGAGCCAAAGAGGCCGGGGCCAGCTCGGCAGGAACCCTTGCCGGCATGCTGGGCGCCTTTGCCGGAGCGCTTTTTGGCGCGCCAGTACTCATGGGCTTTGGCGCCCTGCCCGGAGCGCTTCTGGGTGCCTATCTGGGGTGTCTGTTGATGGAGCTCATCAAAGGCAAAAACTGGCAGGAAGCTCAGAAAGCCGCCAAGGGGACCTTATGGGGCCGCTTTCTGGGAGCGCTGTGCAAATGTGGCGCAGGTCTGACCATTGTGCTGTTAACTGGCCGGGCACTGCTCAGCTCTGGCTCAATCTAGGAGCACGCCATGCTGCTCGACGGCCTGCGCACCGTTCTCGTCAAAACCCGCTTTCCCGAAAATATCGGCATGGTTGCCCGTGCCCAAGCCAATATGGGGTGTCCAGAGCTTGTCTTGGTCGCCCCGGAACGCTGGGACTATGCCAAGGCCTTGCCACTGGCAACTCCCAAAGGCCAAGCCATCTTAGATAGCGTCCGTCAAAAGCCTGATCTCGCCAGCGCCCTGGCCGATTGCAGCTATGTGGTGGGTACAACCGCCCGTACGGGCGGCTGGCGCCAAAAACTTTTGCAGCCTGAACAGGCCGCCCAAGAGATTGTGCGACGCCTCAAGGCCGGAATGCGGGTAGCGCTGGTCTTCGGGCCTGAAGATCGCGGTCTTGAAAACAGTGAGATCTGCGCCTGCGACGATCTGGTGACCATTCCCACAGACCAGGCCTCTTCTCTCAATCTGGCCCAGGCCGTGCTGCTTTTACTCTATGTTTGTGCTATGGCCTGCCGGCAGAGCCACGAGCACAAACAAGCGAACAAAGGCATCACCCACGCGGACCTGGATCGTTTTCTTGAGCACTTCAAGGCCATGCTGCTGGCTCTGGACTGTTTGCACGGCGACAACATCGAATACTTCTTCTTGCCCTGGCGCCGTCTTTTTGCCCGCCTGGAATTACGCCGCAGCGAATACGACGCGCTGATGGGCCTTTGCCGTCAGGTCCAGCGTAAAATCCGCGACTGACTATTTGGCCGCTTCTTCAAACTGCTTGAGCGTCTGCCCCAGCACTTTCATCAGCCGCTTGGCTGAATCCGGTGACATCACCAGCCTGCGCTCAAGCTCCACGGCATAGACAGGCTGCTTCTGCCCGTTGGGATCTGTGGCCGTATCAGGATAGCTCACGCCGTAGGAGATCGCCACCAGTCCATCGACAATGCGTGTCTGAAAAACATTGGCAAAATCCGTGGGAATGTGATTGTGATTGAGCACCATGGGCAGCTGCACGGCTTTGTCCGAATCTGAATGCACGGTTTTTTCTTCTTCCTGGCTCATACTCTTGTCTCCTTGCGTTGAAAAAAATCTACGCCTGGCGCATCTGACTGACCTCGGCCGCTCCATAGCGGTCGAATTGCCCCACAGTAAAAAGCAGTTTGCGACCATCCTGGGTTGTGGCCTGATACTCAGCGCTCAGCCCGTCCTTTGAGCCCACAAGCTTGCCACGCACGAGCTCATCCTCAGCAATATCGTGCGTATCCCAGCCCTGATCGGGATACTGCTGGGCAAGCCTGTCCACCAGAAGCTGCAGCGCATCTTCCTGCAAAAAGGCCATGGGACGATCATAGCGGGCATCAATACAAATCAGGATACCTGGCGGAAATGATGTAATCATGAGAGTTCCTTTAAGCAAACGTCCTGTCCAAGCCTCAGACTTCCACGGCACCACCCAGACGCAGTCCGTGCTCAGCTGGATGACATTCGTCCTGCTTTCTTGTCTTGTACTCGCCGCAAGTTTTCTCTCCGTGCGCGAGCCTCTGGCAGCAAATCAGCCCGAGGAAGCAGCGGAAGCGGCAAAGGCCGCTGAAGACAAGGGAGCGAGTGAAGCGCCCGAAGCTAAACACGAAGAAGATAAGAAGACACCCGAGAAAAGCAATACGCCAGAGGAAAAAAAAGCGGACAAAAAAAAGCCTGGCAAAGACGCCAAAAACAAGCCACCGCAAAAGGAATTTCATCAAGCCGTGGCCTGTGCCGAAAAGGCGCTTCCGCCCGTCAAAGAACTGATCACCTCACGCTTCGGAGAACGACGCCTGGGCGGGCCCACAGGCATCAGAATCCATCACGGTCTGGATATCCGGGCCCATCTGGGCTGGCCGGTTGTGGCCCTTGGCGACGGCACCGTGACCAAGGCGGGCTTTTATGGCAATGCGGGCATTATGGTGGAAATTGTCCAGGACGACAATTTCATTTCGCGCTATGCCCATTTGCAGACCACACAGCTGATTGCAGGCCAGAGGATTGCCAAAGGCGAAAAGGTGGGTGAAGTCGGCTGCACAGGCTTTACCACAGGCGCCCATCTCCATTTCAGCCTCGCTTCCAAGGACAAGGGCGCTCTTGATCCTGAAAAATACCTGAACCGTCTGGAAGATATTCTGCGCCCGTCAGATGCGCAGATTCCCGAAAAGATCGGACCACAGCAATGTTCAGGCCATTTTTCGCCCTATCAGCCGGCCCAGGCTAATGCCCCGCGTCGCGGCCCGGTCATCCGCGGACGCAATGGTCGGCCCATGCGCATCGACCTCAATGCGCTACGCAACTTCAAAGCCCCTGAGATTCCCCTCTGGCAGGGTCGGCGCGGTCGCTAACGCCCCTTCCCAACAATCCAGAGCAATGCCTCTGAGAGGGGAAAGTCTGCCGGCAGGCTTGCTCAGATAGCCTTTTTTGTGTAGTGTTGCGACATTGATTGAGATTTTTTCTCTGCTTTGCCTTTTGCCCGTACCAAGTTCCATTGAGATGGCAAAGAGCGGCAAAAGGCTGGAAAAAACAAATCCTCGACAATCTCTTTGCGGACCAGCCGGAGCGAATTTTGATCCGGAAAGCGGCCGCCCAACAAGACGGAGGCAGCGTTTCCTCCCAGGCCCTCAGGCCGTGGTTTCCACGCTGAATGATTGGATGAAACAACTTTGGTCGCCCTGGCGTATTGAGTATATTCTCGGACCCAAACCTGACTGCTGTGTCTTCTGCCTGCCGGAAGATACGGCTGAGGATGAAGAGCGCCTTGTTCTCCACAGAGCCAAGCACGCCTTTGTCATCATGAACAAATACCCTTACGGCAACGGCCATCTTATGGTCTGTCCCTACCGCCATGTCATGCAGCTGGCTGATGTTCCCATTGAAGAACTTGAGGAAATCATCGCCTTGATTCAACGCTGTTCGATCATTTTAACCGAGCATTTTCACTGTGAAGGCATCAATGTCGGCCTCAACCAGGGTCAGGCCGCCGGTGCGGGCATCCGCGAACATCTGCATTTCCACCTTGTGCCCAGATGGAACGGTGACTCCTCTTTTATGGCAGTTTTTGACGAAGTGCGTACCATTCCTGAACACCTTTCCAGCACCTATCGCGCCTTAGCCCCGTATTTCAAATAACAGAGGCAGCGCGTCGTTAAACGAAAGAGCTGTCCAAAAAGCCAATGCTTGTGGGACTTGCTCTGCCCGCAAGCAAGATATTGCTCTAGCCTATTGTCGTACTCCGCAACAATGCCCATGGGCATTGTTACGCCGTAGCGTAGAAATAGCTAAGAATGACACGTTCTTTTCTGGAACAGGGCCTGGAAAAGAGCGTTCTGTCACAGTTCGTTGAACCTGGAGGTTTACATGCGCTATATTAAAGTGCTGCTGCTGGCATGTCTGATATTTCTGGCGCTGGTCTTCTTTTTCCAGAATCAGAATATCCTTGCAACCAAGATGGAGCTGAAACTTGATCTGTTCTTCATTCCGCCCATGAAGTCCATCTCGCTGCCCTTCTATTTTCTGGTCATCTGCGCCTTTTTTGTGGGCGTTCTGCTGGCGTTGTCTCTCCTTGTCTGGGACAGACTGCAGCTTTCAGCACGTCTGCTCAAGAGCAAGTGGAAGGTTCAGTCTCTGTCGAGCAAGCTGGCCAAGGCCGAACGTCTCCTCAACCATACCCCCAAACCCTCCTTGTTCGCTCGTCTGCGTAGATTCTTCAGTTTTGAAGAGGCCAAGCCCGTAGTAGTCACCGATGAGGGACAAAAGAGTGTGGACTCGGTCGCCAGTGCCTTGCCTCAGGCTCAGGCCGCAAAAGACGCCACGAAAAATGCCGCTGCCAAGGCCGAAACCCCCAAAGACGCTGCAGCGCAAAATGATGCCGCCTCCTGTAACAAGGCCGAGCAGCCCGCCTAATTACGCTCTCTTTTTCAGTCTTTCGTTTTTCTTTGTACGCCTTATATCCTCAAAGGATATGGGGCGTACATTTTTCCTGGCTTTTGCTCTTCCCCCACCCCGCTCCAACGCTTCTGCCAAGTAAAGTCTCCTATGGAAGAACAAATCAAGCAAACCCCCATGTTTGAACAGTATATGCGCATCAAGGCCGATTATCAGGATGCGCTGCTCTTCTACCGCATGGGTGACTTCTACGAACTCTTCTTTGACGATGCCGTCACAGCCTCACGGGAACTCCAGATTGCCCTGACCAGCCGCAATAAATCGGCTGGCAATGATGTGCCCATGTGTGGGGTACCCTGGCACGCTTCTCAGAGCTACATCGCTCAGCTCATTGATAAAGGCTATGTGGTAGCCATCTGCGAGCAGACCGAAGATCCCAAGGATCCCAAGCGCAAAGGGCTGGTACAGCGAGCTGTGACGCAGATCATTACGCCAGGTACCGTTCTGGACAGCGACAACCTTCAGGCTGAACACCACAATTATCTTGGCTGCGTGCTGAGCGGCAAGGCCAAGAGCTCTGATTGCCTCTGGGCTTTTGTCTGGGCTGACATTTCTACCGGACAGTGGACCGGGACAGAATTTCACAGGGAAGAGGATCTCTGGCAATGGGTCCAAAAAATGGGGCCACGCGAACTTTTGCTCGAGCAATCCACAATTCCACCAAAACTGCGTTTTTTGGAGAGCGTGCACCTGGTTCGCCTGAACAATCAACTCTCCTCTGAAAACACAAACGAAATACTCTGCCAGGCTCAGCATGTACGCAGTCTCGACGCGCTGGGACTGAAAAAAAAGCCAACACTGGCTCAGGCCTGTGCCCAGCTGCTGCGCTATATCGAGCAGATGCAAAAGACCTCCATTGATCAGCTGGAAGCCTTTGCGCCGCTCAATCTCAGCCGCAGAATGCTCATCGATGACACCAGCGAACGCAATCTTGAGCTCTTTACCACACTTTCCGGCAGCAAGGGCAAAGGCACACTGCATCACCTGCTGAAAAACACCATCACGCCCATGGGAGCCCGCAAGCTCGAGGATCTGCTCCACCATCCCTGGCGTGAGGAGGAGCCAATTCTGCAGATTCAGTCAGCGGTGCGCTTCCTGGCCGAAGACGATTGCTTGCGCCGCGATCTGCGCCAAGCGCTGCAGGGCGTTTTTGACCTGGAACGCCTCTGCCAGCGTATCTGTCTGAATCGTTGTCATCCCAAAGACTTTATCAACCTGCGCGCATCGCTCCAGGCGCTCCCGACCATCAAAAGCCTTTTGACAGAGGCCAATGCCAGCCATCCCCTGCCTCTGATGACAAAGCTTTTGGACGGCTTTGATTGCCTTGAAGACCTAGCCACACTGCTGGCCCGCGCTCTGGTTGATGATCCGCCGCAGCTGATCACAGAAGGAGGACTCTTCCGTCAAGGCTATCACGAAGAGCTCGATCAGCTTTTGGACATGGTGGACAATGCCCAGCAAAAACTGGAAGAGCTGCTTGCCAAGGAACGGGAAAGCAGTGGGCTTAGCAAACTCAAACTGGGCTATAATCGCGTTTTTGGCTATTACTATGAGCTTTCGCGCACAGCAGCCCAGGCCATTCCAGCGCATTTTACACGCCGACAGAGTCTGGCCAATACGGAACGCTTCACGACTGAGGCCTTAAAAACCCTTGAAGAGGCGCTGCTCTCAGCCTCGGACAAACGCAAAAGCCTCGAATTCCGTCTCTTTCAGCAATTGCGCGAACACCTTGGCAGCCAGCGCGAACGGCTTTTGCCGCTGGCGGAAATGCTTGGCGAAATCGACTACTGGCAGAGTCTGGCCCAGGTTGGCAGAAGCCAGGGCTGGGTTTTCCCAACCTTCAGCCATGAGCCAGTCATTGATCTTTGTGGCGGACGCCACCCGGTCATTGAGAATATTGTCGGTCGCACCAATTTTGTGCCCAATGATCTCTCCCTTGGGCAGTCGCACAGCTTCTGCCTGCTCACGGGCCCCAATATGGCGGGCAAATCCACCATCCTCAGACAAACCGCCCTGATCTGTCTGCTGGCACAAATGGGCTCCATGGTACCCGCGACGAGCGCGCGCCTAGGTCTTGTGGACAAACTTTTTTCCCGTGTCGGAGCCCAAGATAATCTCGCTCAGGGCGAAAGCACTTTCATGGTGGAGATGATGGAAACCGCCCGCATTCTCCGGCAGTCCAGTCTTCACAGCCTGGTCATCCTCGATGAAATCGGTCGCGGCACAAGCACCTACGACGGCGTGGCTCTGGCCTGGGCCATTGTGGAATATCTGGTGGCCCGCAGCGAAGGCAAAACGCGTACACTCTTTGCTACGCACTATCATGAACTCACGGAACTGGAAGGCCGCCTGCCTGAAGTTTTCACCATGAATGTCGCCATCCGTGAAGTGAATGGCTCCATTGTCTTTCTGCACAAACTCATTCCTGGGCCAGCGGACAAAAGCTATGGTGTGGAAGTGGCGCATCTAGCCGGCATTCCCAAAGGCGTTGTGGATCGAGCACGTGAATTGCTACGCAGGCTGGAAAGTGGCAGAAAAGGCATGCAGGAAGCGGTACGCAAGACAGCTCAGGCGCTATTACCCGGTCTGGAAAGCCATTTCAGTCAGGCCAAAGCGCAAACCAGCACTGCGTCTCACCCTCTGCAGAAAGCCCTCTGTGACCTTGACCCCGAACGGCTTTCTCCCATGGAGGCCCTCAATCTGCTCATGGACTGGAAACGCCGCTGGGGTAGCAAAAAAAGCCGGGAGAACGTGTAATGCAGGAATTTCCCTTCTCGGCCATTCAGTACATTGCCGAACGGCGTATTGAAGAAGCCCTGCAAAAAGGCGAATTCGACAATCTTCCGGGGCAGGGTAAACCCCTGGAACTGGAGGACTTGAGCAATGTGCCCGAAGAGCTGCGCATGGCCTACAAGATCTTACGCAATGCCGGCTGTCTGAGTCCTGAGCTTGAGGAGCGCAAACAGATCAGCCGCGTACTCGACCTTTTGGAAGACTGCGAGGACGAACATGAACGCCTGGCCGGTATGCAAAAACTGCGTTTTCTCGTGGATCGCAGCAAAATGCGCTATCATCGCGACATTCGTCTGGAACAGGACGATCCCTATTACGAACAGATTCTTCAGCGCTTAACCCGACTCGAAAAAAAAGCCCAAAAGGTCTAAGAGCCCGTTTTCGTCAAAAGACGCCTAGCGCTTTGCTCTCATCGTTGTACGCAAGGATCCAAAGACAAGACGAATGACATTGACCGTAAGCCAGCCATTGGCGCGTGATTTTGTGCCATTTCACAGCCAAGCAGCGCTTTTCAGATGCTCGAAGATTTTGTTATAACGAGTTGCGCTGCTTGTTGGGACTCCTTACTTTGGGACATGACATTGCGCTTCCCGGGTCTGGACAGGCTTTTGCCTCTCCCAAAACGCACAGGTTTACGCAGACAGCTCTCACGGATGACTGTGAAGCGACTGGCAAGAAGCTACGGAAAAAATGGCCTGCACCAGAGCATCGTCTCCCCCCAATGGACAAGGCCCAAGGAAGAAATTCACTTCTTGGACGTGATGGTGTATGTCAAGTCTCGCTGACCACGAAGCCTGCCTTGCACAACACAATCCTTACAACGCAATTTTTTACCTCTGCTGGAAACGAGCATGAGCCAACTTACTTTTGCATATAATTATATATACAACAATAACAGTTGTCTATCTCTTCAAATTATCCAAATTCTTGCTGATATAATTGATGCAAAAGATAGATACTCTAAAGGCCACTCCACTAGAGTGGCCGAATATGCACGAGAAATTGGCAAACGCTATGGCTATGACAATGAAAAATCATCAAAAATTTACACTATTTCACTTCTACACGATCTAGGCAACCCGAACTTTTTGAATTTTTATACCTCGACTCAGAAAAAGATACTTTCAAAAGCCAGAAAGCAGCGAGCAGAGGGGTTTTCGGAGTTTTTCGCAAGAAACTTGGCTCCCAGCTCATGAGATATAATATACCTCATGAGCTGGGATTTAGTGAAGCTATTGATATTCGCTTTCTATGACTAAAACGAAACAGTCGAAGAGCAGAGTGTTAAACAGTTTTTTTTAGAAAAGGAGATTCAAGTTGTAGTCTTGAGTGGATTGAGCGCTTAACTAGTGAATGATCAAGTTATCATTTTTTAAAATTTATTATTTAAAATTATTTTAGGTTTTATTAATTAACTTAATGATTGTATACTGTCATCAATAACTTTCTCACTAATTGCAAACAAATCAATTATTTTCTTTTGCTTGCTGTCTAAACAATATCTACGTTTATATATATTTAAATTAAGATCTTTATCTGCTTTAATTGCGCCTAGTTTGTTCATCACAGCTTGAAATGTAAAACTTTTTCTATCGTTTGCTCTTAAAACTTCTAATTTTTTAAATATTATAGAATGGATTATTGATGAAATAAACCAAATTAATGATTTGCCATGTAAATTATTTTCAGAATAAATTCCTATCTTATTCATCCCAAGAGTACTTTTTAAAACTTGAAAAACTTTTTCGACACAATCTCTTTTTGAATAGGCAATTTTGGCTTCTTTAGCGGTTATGGGATTTGAAGATACTAGCACATAAAAACCACATTTATCAAGGCTATTTTTTATCTTCTGTATATTTTCACTGAATGAAATAATATGGTATGCAGGAACAACTTGCTCGCTACCTCCTCGACCTCTTTTGTTCACTATAATTGTACCAGCATCCTCAGTTTCAATATCATGCCATTGTGATAAATGCTCTATTTCGTCTTTATAAAAAGACTTTTTCCTATTTATAGAAGATAAAATGAATTTTTTTCTATTCCTGATTAGTTCGTGAAGATTTTTCGTATGTTTATCTTCTAGTCTTCTATCATATATAAGATGAAAATAATTTATATCACCTCTTCCAAATATTTTTCTTTCTACAGTTAATCCATAGTAATCAAGATCTTCTATATAGTTGCTATAATTATTTTTTAGCTTTTCATAGTAGTTATTTAATATAAAATTATAATCATTTAAATTACTTTTTAATAACATTAGATACGAAATGCCATTTTCTTTCATATTGACAAGATTTTTCTCAGAAATATACCCCCTGTCACATACCATTGTTATTTT
>JAILPJ010000012.1 GCA_024699605.1 Desulfovibrio sp.
ATTTTCCATGAAAAAACAAATGCAAAATTTTTGCCACATCACGACAGAAAGTCTGAGAAAATTCTATCAAAAAAATTGCAAATGAAGCCACAGAAAGCGTCTAAAAAACGGCGCCTTCTTCACCCACGTGAGCGGTTACAATATTCTTTTTCGTTTATCAGAGCGGCTTCCAGCTGTTATAGCAACTTATTGAATATTTTACCAAAAAAGAGCACAAAATAACTTCAGGCTCTCTCTGGTCATTCTAACTGGCCTTCAGAACTTTTGGATTTTGTTCTTGGGCGTCATTATTTCTCTGCAATATACAAAGTACTTAGTGGCGAATCTGGATAATTATATGACGAATATTCAACAAAATACATACCCGTCAAAACCCACGACTGTGCTGAATTTGTCGTAAAAATATATACGCATGAATATTTTTTGTCTTTTACCTTTCGATATACCACTATATTTTACTAAGAGGTTTTGACAAAAAAGCACTCTATACCATATTACTGGTAGATTGTCAATTTTTATTTGACAAACAAAAAATGTAGGGAAAATGGACTGTTGGCTTTCTTCGTGCGGACAGATTGCAGCCGCTGTACGAGCAGAAAAGCCGCATAGAACGTGGATCTTTCCACACAAGCAATGGCTTCTGCCGCAAGGTTTGTAATGATGCCCCAAAAATTGAAAACCATCACTGTCCTTGGCCTCAGGGTCTTACGCCTGTGTCTTCTCTGCTGCCTCACAAGCTGGCTTTGGCCTTGGCAGACGCAGGCCGTTGAATTCACAGCCCGGGGCCAGTGGATCGTGGGCTTTGGTCTGGGAGACGGCAATCTCCTCAGAGAAAGCAAGCACCACAATCTAACGGCTCAGGATGACCGCTTTGCCGCCAATCAACGTTTTCGTTTGCAATTAGACGCCTGCGCTTCGGAACTCTTGAGCGGGACAATTTTTCTGGAAATCGGCGATCAGACGTGGGGAAAAAATAGCGACGATGCGGGAAAAGACCGTGGGGGTGCGCTGGGGGCTGATGGCTCCGAAGCCATCAAGATCAAAAACGCCTATCTTGAGTGGTTTGTACCCCATACGGAGCTGTCACTGCGCATGGGCCTGCAGGCGCTCAGTCTGCCACAGGCCGCAGGCGGCTCTGCCGTGCTGGACAGTGACGTGGCTGCCGTCAGCGCACACCTCCCCCTCAATGAGCAAGTGGGAGTATCCCTTGCCTGGCTGCGCCTGCTCAACGACAACTATGCCGGCTGGACAAACGGCCACGATCCCAAACGTCATGACACGCATTTCCGTGACAATCTCGACCTTTTTGCCGTGAGCCTGCCCATCACCTTTGACGGCCTAAGCCTTACGCCCTGGGTGATGTATGGCTTTCTTGGAGAAAACGCCCTCAGCGGCCTTCAAGAAGACCATTTCAAGCGCGAGTACGGCTCACGCGAGGAAGAACAGGCTCCCTGAAGGACCGAGGACGGGGATCTCAGGAGTTCTCTCACAGCCTGGATTGACGAATTCTACGACGTCGATGATTCTATGCTGGGAGCAAGCGCCAAAAGCAATTATTCCCTGTTTTTTGCCGGTCTGCCTCTGGTCATCACAGCCTGGGAACCTTGGCGTTTTGAACTGGACGTGAATTATGGCTTTGTGGAAAATCTTGGCTGCTTTACTATTCGCAAAAATGGCCAATGGCTTCAGAGGGCCAGCTCCCAACGGCAGGGCTGGCTGATCAAAGGGCTTGTGGAATACGCCTTTGACTGGGGCGTTGCCGGACTTTTTGGCTGGTACGCTTCAGGTGATGACGGAGATGTCACCAATGGCTCAGAGCGCCTGCCAAGCCTTGCGGCAAAATCCCGTTTCACCAGTTTTTCTGGCTACGGCGGTCTGGACTGGGGCGTAAAAAAAGGCTTCGTGGAATGGCAAGCCGACTATGCTGGCACCTGGGGCATTGGTTGCAAACTGCAAGATGTGAGCTTTCTGGAAAACCTTCGCCAGACACTGCGCATAGCCTTATGGGGCGGCACCAACAGCCCAACCATGATCAAGTACATGGAAGCCTGTGATGCCTGGAACGAAGGCGGTATCGACAATCCCTATCTAACCACCTACGATTATCTTCTCGAATTCAACCTCGACAACAGTCTGCGTATCTATGACAATCTGACCCTGCACCTGGATCTCGGCTATGTGGTGAACATGCTGGACACCGCTACCTGGCAGCGTAGCTGGATGGATAAAGAAAGCCTCAGTTGCGAAAAACAGGATGCCTGGAAGGCACAACTGGCCGTTGTCTATTCGTTCTGAACGGTATTGGCGAAAACGACGCAAAGCCCGACAATCAGAGCCGTGAATGGTGAGCAAAAGCCCTCTATTGAGGGCTTTTGCGTTGACAAGCCGACTGCACTTCACGCACGCACTCAAAAATCAAGGGATTATTGGCCGGGCTGCGTTGTGTTTTTTTGCGCCACATCTCAAGATCAGAAGTCCCCGCCGCGTCTTTTTCCTTGCGATGCAGGCACAAGAGCATTTCCCGCATGGCTTGCGCCCCGCTGATGAAATGGTCATGAAAAACGGGCGAACCGTCCACATAGCGATACGTGGTCTTGAGCGATTCAGGCAGTGCGGTTCTGCCGCCACAGATTCCTGCCAAAGGCCTCCAGAGCAGATTGCTGGCCTGATATGTGGCCTCCCAGACATTCTCTCCCGGCAATTCCCGTTTTTTCAAGACAGGCACACGCTGGACAAGATCTTCCGACCAGCGCGCCATACCTTCGAGATACCAGGCATTTTTAAAATTGGCCTGGCCATACTGAATCAGATGGAAGTATTCGTGGGCCGGAGTGGGATTGCGCCTGGCATCGATATTCGTAGCAATCTGCATCTTCAGCCACTTGCCAGGAACATAGCGGGAACGGGAGGCCACGGAAAAGGCCAGACCGTGCTGACCTTTCATGCTCTTGGCTGAACGCAGCCAGACAACCACCCCCTCTGTCTGGGCATAACGCTCTGAAGTCAACGGATCGGGAAAGGCCAAAACGGAATGAAACACGTCACGTGCCGCAGCCAGCTGTATGGCGATGTTTTCCACCTGATCGGGGATGCCGTTGGCATTGCCATCGTCCAAACGCACAGCCTCTTCCCCCTGGCGTTGGTAGACCAGACGAAAAACGCCTTTTTCAAAGACCTCGACGTCCTCCGCCATGGCGCAACGGCCAAAGACAAGCACGAAAGCCAACACAAGTGCCAATCGCCGCAGCCATCTTGCAAAAACAAAGAGCGACCGCTGTCCTTTGGCCGCAATGAAAAAATGGCTTTGCCAAGCCATTGAAAGTGGATCACAGATCTCCCGCTCCATTCTGCCAAGCCTGGAAGCTATACAATTTCTCATTTTCCCTAACCGTACAAGACAATCTATGGTCTAAAGGAGCAAGGAAATCCGACATGATCCGTGTACGTGTCGCCGAAAACGCAACTATCCTGCGATAAGCTAAGCCTACGATCCCTCTGGCTCCTTTTTCCGAACAGCCCGCACAAATTTGCCAAGTTCTGTGCCGTGAGAGGCTTTCACAAGCACCCGATCGCCATCGGCCAAGAGATCTCCCAGTCCCTGACAAACGGCCTCGACGTCTTGGAACCAGCGACCCGGCAAGCGACCGTCAAGCTTTTCCCAGACCTTGGCCATCTGCTGCCCGCACAAAAAAACCCGTTCTGGTTGAGCCTGCACAATATCCTCCACAAGCGCAAGGTGCAGCGCTACCGCTTTCTCGCCCAAAGCCAGCATATCGCCTAAGAGCAGGACATCGTGTGGGGTCTGTGTCTGTCTGAGCATCGTCAAAGCCGCACGCATGGAAGCCGGACAGGCATTGTACGATTCATCGATGACGGTGATCGATTTTCCCCCAAAAACCCCATGCAGAATATTGCCCCGGCCTGATACGGCGGAAAAGCCGGAAATTGTCTCCAGATACCTCTCAATGCTACGATCCAGGGCCAGGAGCACGGCAAGTACCCCCAGGATATTCATCGCGGTATGGCTGCCTGCCATGGCCGGATGCAGCGTATAGACTTTCGTATCGACGCTAACACGCATTGTCCCTGTCTCAAAGGCCAAGAGCCTGATGCGACAGTCCTCACCGCTGCCATAGTCGATGATTTGAAGGCCATGTTCTCGGGCACGACGTGCAAAGTAATCGGCAAAGGGCATATCCCTATTGATCACAGCCACACAGCCAGCTTCCATGCCTTCAAAAATGCGGCTTTTCAGACGCGCCACCGTTTCCAGATCCTTCCACTGGTCGAGATGAGCCTCGGCAATCTGCGTAACCCAGGCCACATGGGGCGTAAGATAGCCTGAAACTGAACCGCCAAGCATGTCAAAAGCCGGAATGGCCATTTCCAGAACCGCATAGTCGAAATCTGCCGGGATGCTCGCAAAACAGCTGGCAACACCGATGCGATTGTTATGGCTGGCATAGCTTGCTCCCACACGGGCGTCCTGGGCGAGGGTCTGACGCAGCATTTCGCAGCAGGTGGTCTTCCCCACACTGCCCGTAATGCCAATGACCTTGCCCTGAAAACGCTGACGTGCGGCGATTCCCAGTTCAATGAGCTTTTGCATGCCATCGTCCACCACAAGCTGCGGAAAATCCTCAGGCACGCCTTCCACAGGGTGCTCGACTATGGCCCCCACAAATTTCTGCCAGTTGCGCGAGAGAATCTTGTGGGAATCCCAGGATCCTGCCTTGGGATCCAGTCTCAGATGCTTGGCGCTATGGGCATAGTCTGAAGCCACAAAGAGAGCGGGCTTTGGCACATACGGAAGATAGCCAAGACTTGTGATCAGGGAGGCCACGGAAAAGGGTTTGCTCAAAGCGCCCAACCATTGACCTGCGCAAAGAGTGGCAAGCTGGTCACTGTCCCAACAGAGGCTTTGCGGTTGCAAGAGACAGTCTTTGGGAAAATCCGTGCGATAAAAGGGCCTAGGCTTCAGCGCGACAGAGGTCCTCGGCTCAAGCTCATACGGTCCAAAAACGACATCCTTGCCCTGCAAACTGACACGCCAGACGATTTCATCCTCAATCAGACGGAAGCTATCCGGCACAGGCACAAGGCAAACATCTCTGTAGATGACGCCTTCTTTCCAGCGCGACGTTGGAAACAGGAAGTTGCAGCCTGAGTGACTGGTGCCTGCCCCAAAACTGATTTTCGGCATATGGAGGCTTTTGCCCCGATACTGAAAAACAAGATCAAGGTCCGTGGCCGTGTTCAGCTGCCACCAGCTCTCAAGGCAAAGAGGCTCAGAGTCCTGCCATTGCTCCGGGATGCGCAGACCAAGCAGCGTCAGGGGACCAAGAGGATAGGGAATGATTCTGGCCTCTTCTGGCACCGCCTGGACCTGATAGGCTTTTGGCGCAAAAGAAAGCTCGGGCACAGTGTACTGCGCAAGCTTTTCAGGCCAGACAGGCCGGACAGAGGTGTTACGCGCAGGCAAGACAAAATCAAAACGCAGCCTCTGATCGTCAAGCCGTGCAGGCTGTGTCTGCAAATCCCCACAAAGCGCCTGATAATGGCAGAGCATGGCCTGCGCCTTTGCGCCTGCCACGGGCCGTGTTTGCCCATAGCCAAGCGCAAGCGGCCAAAACGTCACGGAGCGTACCCCCGAGGCCTCAAGGGCAAAGGTAAAGACGCCGCCGCTCGCCTCCCCTTCAAGATCGTCAAACAGAAGTTTGCCGGCATCGTAGAGGATGGGGCGATTGTGATAGTTCTCAAGCCCTTTCAGTCTGCCGCAAGCGCCTAAGACCGCATCACACCCCAGATCGATCAAAAGATGGCCCAGATCTCTCTGCCACTCGGGCACGCGCTCATCCTCTGGATCCCCCCAGTTGACAGCCAGAAACACAAGCTGCGCAGACTCCCTGGCCCGGGCGATAGCGCCTGCGAGCTCATCGCGCCAAAGCCTGGGCGTCTTGGCTGGCAAAGACCAGATCAAAGGCCCAGATCCTGCCGCCTCGCAGGTCTCTGTGAGATCCAAGGCCAGGATAGCCACAGTCAGGCGAGCACAGGAAAGATAGACCGGATTTGCGGCCTGTTTTTGACTCTGACCTGCGCCAGCCTGCCTGATGCCTGCCATGCGAAGATAGCCAAGCTCTTCATTGAGCCCCTCTGGCCCAAAGGCCAAGGCCTGTTCATTGGCCAACAGCACCAGATCACACGACGCTCCGCTTAGGAGATTGAGCTGCTCTGGCCTTGCCCGCACATACTGAAGAGACGTACTTTCTTCACCCAGGCTGGCACAGAGCGAGCCAAGCGCCAAAACCTTCAGCGTCTTCGGCCAATGGCGCAAAAGCTCAGCCAAGGGATTGCGCAGCCGGGCTTTCCAGTGCATGCGCCTGCCAAGCTGGACTCTGCCGCCAAAAAGGAGCTCAGACGTTGCCGACAAAACGACGTCTGGCCCCTGCTCCGCCAAAAGCTGCGCGTAGCCAATAAAGGCCGACAAAAAATGCTGCACATCGTCAATACGCACCCTGAAAGCGTGGTGCTTGATGAAAAAGCTTCCCAGAATGCGTTGCGGCTTTTTAAAGAACATGGCCAGTTCAGGCCAGAAATGCGCGTTGAGGAGATGCTCGGCTCGACAGCGCAGCGCCTCGTCAAAAGCCTTCCGGTCGATCTGAGCCAATAGCTTGGGGCCAAAAGGCAAGGCCGCCAGACGCTTGAGCATGGCGTGGGCCGCCAGCATCAGTTCGAGCAAGGTGGGATAGGCGGTTTCGCGGTTTTTGATGAAGTCGAGATAGCCCTGAACATTTTGGATGCCAAAGAGAAAATACTGTTCTTCAGGCAAAACACGCGTGATCTCGTTGACCGCATAGGAAAGCCAGTGATCGTGGTTGCGCCAGTGACGATTGGCGATAAAATAGTCGAAGGCTCGCCTGGCAGCGGCTAAGAGCCAGTCTTCATGAATCAGAGCGTAAAGTCTGAGCAGGCCAAAGACGGCCTCGCCGTCATAATAGACAATGCGCGTACGCTCTTTCAGCGAAAAATCGTGGCTTGAAAGCACATGCACAAAACTGCCGTCTTCTTGCTGCATGGAAACAATACCACGCGCAAGGCTGCGCATCAGCGGCAGATACTTCTTCTTGTGAATCAGCTCGGTATAGAGCGAAAGCATGATCAAGGCACAGCCATTGCTGCCGAGCTTGAGCTCTCCGCTTTCCACGTCTTCAAAATAGCTGCAATCGTTGTTCTGACGCAAAAAATGCTGCACACAATAGTCTGTGGCCCGTACAATGGCCTGACGCGTCTCTTTTTCCCGAAAGGCCTGATAGGCACAGAGCATGGACCAGATGCTGCTGATATGACGCAGGGTATTGTAGGTGGGAATGGCTCTGTCAAAGCAAGAAAAGCAGCCGTAGTCGAAACGGCCGTCCTCGTGGCACTGGCGGGCAAGATAGCGCGAGGCATTTCTCGCACAATCCAGAAAACACTCAGGTCGGTGTCTGCCAAGATCCCTGCGCCCCTGATGAAGCCCCTGGCCTAAGAGCAGATGGGCCTCAGAGTCAGAGACAAAGGCCCCCTGCAAGGTGAGCAGAGCGACCTGGCTCTCAGGCGAGAAGTCAGGCCAGCCGCAGCCAAAACGCCTGGCAAGATAGGCCTCGCAATTTTTGACATTGAGCTGGCCATAGGGATTGTCGCCAGAGCGATAGAGCATGGCGTTGGCATTCAGCTCCATGTCGCTTAAGGCCATTTGCCCCGACAGATCAAGCAGCAGGCCAAAACGAAAATAATTGCGCCGGGTCTGCTCAACCTGCTGCACAAATTGCGCAAAGCTGAGCACTTTTCGCTCGACTTCCCAATCTGCGCGCAAAATGCAGGGCTTTTTTCCCTCCAAGGCCTTTGCCAGCTTGTCCAGGGCACAATCCCAGGCCTCTTCTGCACAAAGATTGACAGCATGACGGGTTACGGCCCGCGTTTGCATGTCACTTGCCGCAAGAAACAGCGTGCCAACACGACCACGGACTTGGCAGAGAAAAAGCGGACGCAGGCCAGCGGCCAGTACAGAGAGCGTATTCACACAAAGACCTTTGCTTACACGAAAAGACAAAAACCTTGGTTGACAGAATAGAATTGAGAATTATTCTCTAGCTCATGACATTTTTTTATGCCAAAAAGCCCAGCACAATGCTGGCAAACAAAAATCAACATCTGGGTCAAGACAATTTCACAGTCAAGCATTCATGATTTATTGATTCATATTTACAGATCAGCATGATGCTTAGGCGTTCAAAAATAGCCTTTGGCTCAAAGCAAGGGGTATGTTATGGCAAGTACTGTTCTGGCTATTCCATCAAATCTTCCTGGCGGTCTCGATGCCGAAAGATCCGCCCATTTCGGACATTGTGAAATCTATACCATCGTAAAACTCGAGGGCAAGGAAATCAAGGAAGTCACAACCCTTGAACCGGTCCCGCATACCGAAGGTGGCTGTCTTGTGGCTGTCCAGCATCTCGGCTCCCACGGCGTTACAGAACTGATCGCCGGCGGCATGGGCATGCGTCCGCTGATGGGCTTTACCGAAATGGGGATCAAGGTCTATTACTGCCCGGCCGATGGTCCTGTGCGCAATGCGGTCAATGCCTATCTTGAAGACAAGCTGCCGGTCTTCTCCCCCGACAATACGTGCCAGCATCATCATTAAGCCACATGCTTCAAAAAACATAGGCTGTACGTCGAGTCCTTGTCTGGACAAGACGTACAGTTGTTACGCTTCATGGCGCCAAAAGCGCTTAGTCTGAGGAAAAGACAGGAAGTATTTCCTGTCTTTTTTTCTGCAAAATCCTCAAACACTTCTCCCCAGCTATTCGTCAGACCCTGAATACTAAGATACTATACTAAGTATTTTCTATATTATCCTTATTTTCTAAGCCTTCAAGCAGCTTTTCATATTTTCCATACTTTTCAAAAAATTCATATGCCTTTAAAAAGCGCGCACAATCCTCTGCGTTGACAAAACGGGCAATTAAGGCTTGCTTGACTATTGGTTGGCCAGAACAGCCCATAACAGATAATTTATCATATTGGCCAGGAACTTGTACATCAACAACAATTTTAATAAGCCGACCCCGCTTATTCGGAGCGATATAATACTTATCATCTTGCATTTGTATCTCCGTGGCCATAAAAAACAAAAACTCTTTTTTAGCTGAGCCAAAAGAAACGGAGCTAAAAAAGACAAAATTAGTAATTTATGCTATAGAGAGAGAAGTGATGAGACAGAAAATGCCGAAGAAAGGTAGGTGAATAGTATCTTGAAGCAGAGGCTATGGCAAGAATCAACAAAGCCTGTCAAAAAAAGCTGTCAGCGGCAGCGAAACTGGCGGACAGCAAGCGAAGCCATGGGAAGGAGACAGGCAACGCTGCCTAGCCCATAGCAAAAGGGAAATTCCTGAATACGAAATGGCAGCCAATTTGCGCAGGAGGGACTACGCCCCTCTTTTTTTTTGCACATCTTCCACACAGACGTGAACAGTTTCCCTTGCTCAAAGACACAGCGCCCGCATAGCCTGGGAAGCAAACGCCTGACATGGGAGACCCGTTGACAAAGGCCGCTTGAAAAATGTGGCGACGGGCTTCGATGAGCTTGTCTTGAGCCATCGTCGCCCGCCGCACCCAAACGAAAAAGACGGCCTAGTCCTTCTTATAGTATCTGGAAAGCGTGGGGAAGATATCGGGATTCTTCAGCACGATATTTTCGACGTTCTGCACGAAACTGTCGGAATCCATGGTCCACTGGCTCTTGTATTCCTGGAGGACATCGTTCACAAGATCTAGGTACTGCTGCTGGATCAGGGCATTCTGCTGCTGCGTGCCTGTGTAGAACTGCTCCATGAGATGAATCTTCCCGTCCCGGTAACGGGTATTGGGGTCGGTGATGATCTCAAGGATCTTCGCCTCCTTCACGAGCTGCTCGCGCAATTCCCTGGCCTTGGGGGACGAGACGGTGTACTTGTCAGGCTCCCTGGCGTTGTCCTTGTTTGGATCCTTGTCGCCGAGGAAGGGGAAGTACTTCGTGTCGAATTCCACGGTCCGGCCGATGTCCAGGGAGTCCGCACTCTTGAGCAGCATGGCCTCCACGGTTTCTGTCTTGCCGCGCTGGATGCAGTTGCCCACGGCGTTTTCGTAGTCCCCGCCCATGGCATCCTGCCCGAATGCCTCCCGCATGGCCTGTGTGGTGAGGCCGGCGCTCTGCTCCTCCCAGAGGTCATCGCCAGCCCCCTCGCGGCCGAGGTCGTGGCCGGTGATGCCGCAGAGCACGGCGTTGCGGTCGACTTCCACGCCGTCCTCGGCAAGGATGTTGCACATGGCGTTGGCGAAGATGTAGGCGCGGGTGATGTGCCCCCGCCCATGGACGAATTCCTCGGTATTGAGCTCCTTTGTCCCGTATACGTCCAGTGTCTTGACGAGAAAGGCGCGGCGCTGCGGCTCCGTGGAAGGCATGCTGTCAGGCTGCGCGGGCTGCGGGAAGGGCGCATACGTCGGGCACAGCTCGTCCATCTTCGCGCCGGCCTCGGGCGCGATCTCGCGGACCAATTCCCGTACTTCGGCGGGCATCATGGAAATGTTCTGCAGGGTGGCCGGGGCTTCGTACGGCTGTCCCAAGAACGCCGCTACCTGCCGTGCGAGCTGAACTACCCCATTGGCGAGGTCGGCCAGCCGTGCGCCGTCGCCCGTCTTAGCAATTTCCGGATTGGCGGCCAGCTGGCTGAGCTGCGCCGTCATCTCCCGCATGGCGGGGCTGTTCAGCACGCCAGCGAGCTGCGCCAGCACTGCGGCATCCACCTCCTGGTTGCCCGTCTGCATGAAGAGGCGGGTCACAAACGCCGCATTGGCGGCATGGGTGGCCGCATCGGGCTTGCCATGCTGTATGGCCTCAAAATCCACGCGAGCCTGCCGCGTGATAGCCTCCATCTGTCGAAGCAAATCCGCCGCTTTCGGGGGCTGTTCCGAATTGGCGATGTCGTAGAACAACGTGGACTGAGCGCGAGCCTGCCTGTAAACAGCAAGCATGGCCTCCGGGCTTTTCAAGGAGGTTGCGCTGCACACCCAGGAAATGAAGGCGTCTTTCTGCCCCGCATTCGCAAACTCAAGGTTTTGCTTTTCAAGCTTTAACAGGCACGTTCCCTTGTCCAACAGCCCGGCGGCATTGATGGCTTGTTCAAAAGCCTCGAAGACGATGAGCTTCGGGTCCATGTTGCCGCGCAGTGCGGCAATACGCCCAGGCAGGTTTTCCGCAAACGTTTCCTTCGCCTTGCGCAGCGCCTCGCCCTCCAGCCGCAGCAGGCCGGGCGGCAGGAAAGACAATTCCCGGTCCTGCCGGATATACAATTGCACATGCTGTTCAAAATTGGTCAGGACATCATCCGCATACCTGTTCAGGGCTGCGGTATCCATGTGCGTTTGGGAAAACTGCTGCTGATCCTATTCGATGCGTTGCTTGGCATTCCCGACAGCGGTCAGGTCATACTCGTCCAGATATGTGATTTTGACGCCGTTCTGCCGGCCGAACTGTTCCAGCTGCCGGCGGGCCTGACTTCGTTGCGCCTCAGGCACGCTTGCCATAGTGATGCGTATCTCGGCGATGTCCCGACTGGGGATGACGGGCCCCTGTATCTGCGCTTCGATGTACTGGAAGCCGATTAAGGACACGGACGGATCGCCGCCGTTCATCTTGCGCAGGTGGGCGGCGGCAAGGGCGTTGCCGTTGATGTCGTCCATGTTGGCGATGAGGGATTCAAGATTGTCATGGGTGGCGATGAGGCCGCGCGTGGAATCCTTGTCCATGAAACTCTGCACAAGAAAGGTATGGAAAAAGTCGCAAGCGCCCTGCTTCCGGGAAAGAGAAGCCTCCAGGGACGCCGGCAGGACATCGAACCTTTTCAGCGTTGCGTCGGGGTATTGCGCAATGGTATTGAGCCAGTTTTCAAACGTCTGGCGTTCCTTGGAGCCTTCGGTTTTCAAGGCCGTGACGAATTCATGCGGCAGATGCGTATCATCAAGCAATGCATAGAACGCCTCCTTGCGCTCCGGCGTGATGCTTATGCGCGAAGCGCAGAAGGTGTCATCGAGCATGTATGTCGTCCGCTTGGCCACCTGCGGCTTAAAGACAATGGAGGCGTCGCCGTAGCCCACCGTGGCCCCGCCGATGGGATCTTTGGCGAGATTGAGGGAACCGTAGATGGGCCGCTCGTCCGGCCGTGCTTCATGCCCCGACAGTTCGGGGAAGGCGTTTTTCTCGACAGCGTCCCGCATCTGCAGGTAGGAGTCACCCTTGGGCTTGATGCCCTTTTTCGCCAGGTGAAAGATGTTACTGATGGGCTGACCAGGGTTCGGGATGATATACTTGAGCAGCGCTTCCGGCGTCATGTTGCAGGTCATCTCGGACTGCCGCATGATGTCGGCCATATCCTTGACAGAGACGCCCTGAATGTTGCGCGCGGCAAGGCGCTGCGCCTGCACCGCGGCGTTTTTTTCACGTCTGCCGGCGCTCTGCGCCGCCACCTCCACAAGCGTCAGCAGGTTTGCGGCGGAGATGTCGTGCTCATGCGGATGCGCAGCGTTCCTGACGATATTCTGGTCCAGCGCCCCGTTCAAAGGCCTGTTGGCCGGGTTCTCCGGCGCGTTTTCGGTATCGCCCCATTGGGCGGAAAGTCTTTTGGGCGTATCGACGTTTTGCAGCGTGTCGTCGCCGGGGTTTTTGGCCTTCAAGTCTTCAAGGATGCCAACGGCTGAACGGTTGCTGACCTCCTTGAGAATCAAGGCTTGCAGGTCAAAGAGGCGGGAGGCGGCCATGCGTGCATCCCTCGCGTCGGGATTGATTTCCCCCTCGCGCTGCAAGGCGGTCTGCAAAAGATCCATCTCGGCCGAGGTGAAGCTCTGGTAGACGGCGGCCAGGTCGGCATTGGAGAGTTTTTCCACGGACTTTGTGAACATCCTCAATTTGTTGTCCTTCTGCGCCTGCGTGATCTGGCCCAGGGCATTCAGCCGTTCAAAATGTGTCTGTCCGGCTTTCAGCAAGCCGAGAATCTTGCCCGCGTCCAGCTTGCCGGCCTGCCTGGTCAGCTGCTTCAAAAGACCGTCGGCGGACTGTTCGATGCCCGCCCTGCCACTGGCGATCTTCGTTGCCCTGAAAAAACCGGCGTAAGGCAGAGACGGTGTCTTGATAGCATCTAACTTGATGGGCAGTCCCGTGCCCAACTGCACCGTGTGATCGCCGTAAACGCCAGTTCTGGCGTCGATGCCGCGCCCCTGAAGCTCCTGCCGGACGACATTGTCTGCACGAATATTGGAGATCTGGCTCATAGCTGTGTTCCTATTGTAATCTTGTTCAAACGCGCATCTGCCATGCGTGGGCGTCCTGTTTGTCAGCCTCGCCGGCAGCATCTGAAGCCAGCCTTCCCTTCCAGGTGATGACCGCTGCAAGGAACGTGTTGATGGCCTGTTCCAGGGCATTTTCATCGGCAAAGCAGTCGTCATGCCGTTTCCAGAGGACGACCTTGCCGAGTTGCAGCGACAGGGCAAAAGCGGCGCCGCCGGTCTGCGCGCCCAAAAGGGAGGCTTCCAGCAACATTTCCGCCCTGTCCCCCCGCACGTCGGTGAGGTCGCAGATTTCGGCTAAAAAGAGGACAGACTTGTCATCCGCGTCGCATTGGAAGGTCACAGCGTGCAAACCGTCGAAGAGAAGCGTTACGTCGCCCCCGGCTGCACTATGGGCCTCGCTAAAGCCGTATTTACGGGCCAGGGCATCAAAAACGTCAGAAAAAAGCATGTCAGTTCCCTTGTTGTATCAGGGTTACTCGAAAAACTCGCAGCATCCATTCTTCAAGACAAAACCATCTGTTCTTCCAACGCCGATCTCGTTCAGACCTAGTACCTTGTAACACTTGAAAATTTACAAACTTCCGCTAGTCTACAAGGGATCTCACGGGAGTTACCCTAACTGGCGGAGGTCGATATGGGACGTCCCACAAAATACAGAGTTACTCTTACCAATGAAGAACGAAATC
>JAILPJ010000013.1 GCA_024699605.1 Desulfovibrio sp.
CACAAAGCATACAGATTATTACAGTGACAAGTAACATTTTGATATATTTAAACATTAGTGCCTCCCGATTGATTATTTTATCTCACGTTCACCTTGTGATAGGGCTGAAATCACTGCGTAGAGAAATACTGATCTGTCATATCCGTCATGACGGATGACGGATTTTTAGCGTACAACTTACCGATAGCAAGCCCGCCACTCCTGAGGATGCTTAACCACTCAGCCGCCTTGGTTATCTTGGCAAAATCCGTGCTTATCTGGAAGAATTTTCGTGTTTATCCTCCTGGCGGTGGGGCTCAAAATTAATTTATAATCGTAATCTGATTACTTCACTTCAAACAGCGTAGTTTACCATAGTTGTTGAAACCATCCCACTTTTGAAAAAAACTGTATTATCTAAGCCCAATCTCCGCTGGCAATTAGGCGAACTTTTCCTCCAACACGAATATCGTATTTTAGTCCATCTCGTGAAGCCGCTATATGCAGTAGAGAAGGACGTCCCATCTCGATGCCTTGGAACACTTCGTAGTGTACTGCATCTTGTCCAAACAAATTATAATGTAAAATATAAGCTGCAAGATTACCATTAGCGCTGCCCGTTGCTGCGTCTTCAAGGAATCCGGAATCGTCAAGAAAAACTCTTACATTAATGCGGGAGTCTGAAATCGGTGCAAACAGCAGAATGTTACATTTATATACGGAGTCAAGAAACTTCCTAAATAGAGGATGTTGTATAGAACATCTTGATAGTGCTTCTGGGGAATTTAACGGGACAATGAAAGAGGGAAGCCCTGTCGAAACCAGCTGAATTGGATACTCGGTATTAATATCATGAACGGAAATATTGACCATCTCAGCCACTATATCGGAATCTGAATATGTCATACAAAATGTGGGAGCATCGTGTGACATGGTGTATATATCGTCTGTAACTCTTACAGGAATGGATGTGCTGGCATAATTAAGCAGAATCAAGTTGCTATTGGCCTGCTCAAAAATAGTACGGATGATATAAGCCGTTCCAAGGGTTGGATGTCCCGCAAATGGAATCTCCACATCAGGTGTAAAAATACGGACGGCATACCCGCCGTTCTCTTGTTTCTCGGAACAAATGAAGGTTGTCTCGGAGAAATTAATCTCCCGTGCAATGCGTTGCATTTCTGCTTGTTTGAGCTGCACCCTTGGACAGAACACAGCCAACTGATTACCTGCATATTTAGTTTCAGCAAAGACATCCACAAGATAGAAACGCATAATCATCCTCAAGTATAAATTATGATAACACATCTGATTTCATGGTAAATCAACCAGCTTTTCGGAAATCAAAACTGTTTCCCTAGAGGTACTTAACCACTTACGCCCCCTTGATTATCAAGAGCAAATTCGAGCTTATCTGGGTGATTCTGGATTCTCATCCACCTCTGGGTGGTGCGAAAAAGGGAAATTTCGGGTGTTATCCACTCGCGCCATCCCAGACCAGCTTTATCGCGCTCTTGAATGGTAAAGAAAGAGGCCAGCTAGATTTGCTCTAACTGGCCTAATTCATTGTCTTTTCTTGGTCGGGATGAAAGGATTTGAACCTTCGACCCCTTGAACCCCATTCAAGTGCGCTCCCAGACTGCGCTACATCCCGTAAAAAATTTATTTACGCACTCACTCAATGATAGTCAAGAAATTTTTAGCTCTTTCCTCCATAAGATTTTTCCTGACAAATGGCCTCCTTCGAATCGCTTGACGAAGCTGAACGGCAAGCGCATTGATACGTAAAAATCGTTGTTTCGCATCTCTAAGGCCACGAAAAATCCACCATCTGTTGGAAAAATTAACTATGAGCAAGAAATATTCGTTTGCACAGGAAGTCTGCATCCGCAGTTCTGGAAAGGTTATTCATCAAACGGGTATGCTCTGGCCGTATTGTCGCGTTGGCATTGCCCTCTCTGGAGGGGTTGATAGCTTTGTACTCGTCAAGGTGCTGCAAATCCGCCAAAAAATTGTACCTTTTCCCTTTGAGATAATGGCCTTGCACCTCAATCCAGGCTTTGATCCAAACAATCACAAAAATCTTCTGCCTTGGCTTAGTAAAGAAGGTATTCCCTGTCATCTTGAAAACGGTTCCTTCGGCCTTGAAGCGCATTCAGAAAAAAATCTCCGTCGCTCAGCCTGTTTTCGCTGCGCCTGGCTTCGCAGAAAACGCCTCTTTGAACTATGTGCGCAGTATCACCTGACCCATCTGGCCTTTGGGCACAACACAGAAGACTTAGTATCGACCTTTTTTCTTAATCTCTGCCGAAATGGTCGCGTTGAGGGCATGAGCATAAATGAAAGCTTTTTCCACAATTCTCTTCATATCATCCGCCCTCTTTTGCTTACGGAAAAGAAATACATTAAAAGCGCCGCAAAGCAATGGCATTTGCCTGTCTTTGCCAATCCCTGCCCTTCATCCGGTCATTCAGAACGCAGTAGTGTACAAGAGCATCTTGACAGTTTATATTCTCTTCATCACGATGCTCGCCGCTGCATCAAAAATGCTCTCACTCGCTGGCAATTGCAGAGCAACGTGAGTGTGAAAGAACAAACTGACACGCAGGAACGATGTACAAAAAATTCTGCAGCGGGGAGATCAAACTTCCCTACATCCAGAGGAGAACAATAAATGGCTGACAATGAATTAATGCCTTTTGAAAATCTTCAAGTCGAAGAATCCAAAGTCAAAGCGGCCAGCGCCGAAATCAATTTTGAAGATCCTACGCTTACTCTGAGCTATGGGGCAAAGACTATGGATGAAATATCCAAGTTCACTGATTCCTTGCTTGGCAGTGTACGAGTCAAAGATTCTGGCCCGGTCGGCGAGGGACTTTCGGATCTGATGCTGCGAATTAAAGATGTCAAAATTGATCAGATTGCTCAGCCCCAAAAAAGTTTCCTGGAATCCATTCCCTTGGTTGGTCGACTCTTCAACACCATGGAGCGGACCATCGCTCAATTTGACACCGTCCTTGAGCAAGTAGAGGGTATCTCCAAGAAACTTGAAGACGCCATGGGAGGTCTGCTCAAGGACATCAGTGTACTTGAGCAGCTGTATGGCCACAATAAAGCGTTCTATGAAGATCTCACCGTTTATATTAAGGCCGGCGAAGCTCGCTTGGAACAGGCCAGAAGCGTTGAACTGCCTGCGCTCGAGCAAAAAGCCAAGGAAAGCGGTGATAATTTTGATGCACAGAATGTGCGCGATTTCGCCGAGCGACTGAACCGTTTTGAACGTCGTCTGCACGATCTCAAACTCTCTAGGACCATCACACTGCAGACTGCTCCGCAGATTCGCATGATTCAGAGCAACAATAAGAATCTAGCTGAAAAAATTCAGACCAGTATTCTCGCCACCATTCCTATTTGGAAAAATCAAATGGTACTGGCCCTTTCTATCCACAGCCAGCGCCAGGCAGCTCATCTGCAAAAAGAAGTCTCTGACACGACCAATGCCATGCTCGCCAAAAATGCTGAAATGCTGCATGACTCTAGTGTGGAAACTGCCCGTGAAGTCGAGCGTTCTATTGTGGACATTGAAACCTTGCGCGATGTTCATCAGAAGCTCATCGGCACAATTGAGGAAACCATGAATATTGTCCGCGAAGGTCGTGAACACAGAAGAAGCGTGGAAAAAGAGCTGCAGACCATGGAAGAAGATTTGCGTGTCAAGCTCACTGGTCTTGCTCACCAAAATGTGCAGGATACCATTCAGGGAGCACATGGCCTAGGCGCAGCTCTCAAAGAAGGCTCTGAACCGACAGACAAAGCCTAAGTCAAGCAACTCAGTTTCTTTGCCAGACTCTTGCAAAGTCAGCAAAGCCGGAGGATCTGCATGCCTCAAAAATCCACAGTACCTAAGGATACTGCTTTCGAAAAGCCATCATTCTTTATGCTTCTGGTGCAGCGTTTTTTGGTCCACTGCTCAGGCTCTTCACTTGGCTACTTTTTCTCCAATGCCGCGGGCTTTGATGATCCACTGCTCCTTACCTATTTAGGAACAATCTGCCTGATTCCTAGGGGCAACTGGAAAAAACCTGCCTGGTTTATCCCGGCCTGGGTAGGTCTTTTGCAAGCCTTGCTGATGCTTGTGCTCGGCGCCCCCATCTGGACAGCCATCTTCTGGGGAGGTGTGGCCAGCTGGCTTCAGAGAATCTGGCAAGTTCACGGTCGCCTTTCATGGGACTGGATAGTAGCGCCTTTCCTGATCTTCTCCCTCGAAGCAGCACTGAAGTTCACGGCAAGCCCGATTCTTGTTTGTGTTGCCGTGATCGCCGTCCTCTTAGTGGGCTTAGGGGCCCAGTATGCCTATGGCCGTGTCTATGCCGAAAAGCTGCAGGAAGAAAGCCTTAAGGAAGATCTTTCACGACTTCAAAGTCTGCTCAGACAAAACCTTACCCCTGAACAACTTGCTGCACAGATCAAAATCTTGGCAATGCAAACAGATGCTTTGTCCAAAGCACTCAATGGCAAAATCCGGGAAGGCTTTACTGCCATCGAGCGTGTCCATAAAGCAACAGAAGCCATTTTCAGTTATTTTGAAAGCTCCAAGCCCAGTCAAAGCGGCTGGAGCAAGGGTCTTTTGAAATCCGACAATTGGGGAAAAAAGGGACAAAATAGCTGTGATGACCTGATCAATTTGCTAAAAGAGACAAATGCCTTTTTGCAGGAGAACATTAAGAAGCTGAAACCAACATTACGCCGCGAAGGCGACAATAGCTTTGAAACCAAGTGTCAGGATTTTGAAGAATCTGCAGCTGAGCTCTCCACCAAAGCAGCTGGCTTGCCACAAGACGCGGCGAGCCACGTACAATCCATCAGCCAATCGACACTTGAAATTGTCAAAAACATGCGCGAAGACCCCGCTGATCGCACGCCTGGGGAACGTTTTCTGGATCGTTATCTGACCTCCGTGCACAAAATCGTAGATGAGTATCTCAGACTCTCTACGGGCCCCAAGCAAAAAGACCTGGAACAGGCCTTGGTCAAGAGTCAAGAGATTCTGGAACGTATGGATAAAGCCTTCCAGGATGAGCTCGCTAATCTCCTGCAAAACGATGCCATCAACTTCACAGCAGAAGTCGATGCTATCGATGCTATGCTCAAGATGAAAGGTCATTAGGCTAGCCAATTGGCATATCACTGCAAAAAAGAGATGGCCAGGCCATCTCTTTTTTTGTCGGAAAACAGTTCCCTCTCAACGTCTGGCAAAGAGCGCCATAAATTCCTGATTCCCCTTGGGACCTTTTATTTTGGCTGGTAATAATGCCTGGCAAGAAAGGCCAAGCGTCTCTCGACAAAAATTCACAATTTTCTCACAGGCCCGTTTCTGTGCCGCAGCATCCCGCACAACTCCGCGCACAGTTTCTCCTGGTCCCAGCTCAAACTGCGGTTTTATCAAAACGGCAGCTCGTCCATCGTTTTTCAGCCAGCGTAAACAAGGAGGCAAAACAAGAGTCAGAGAAATAAAGGAAACATCGCAAACCAAAAGATCCACGTCCTCGGGTAGGAGGTCTATGGGCGGATTTCGCAGATTAACACCCTCATGACTGATCACGCGTGGATCTGACCGCAGTTTTTCATGCAGTTGATTATGGCCGACATCAATGGCATAGATTCTGGCCGCTCCATATTGCAGAAGGCAATCCGTAAAACCTCCTGTTGAAGCTCCGGCATCAAGACAGACGAAACCCCGCACATCCAGATTACAGTGCTCAAGCAATGTCAAAAGCTTATAGGCGCCACGACTGACAAAACGCTCAGGTTCACGCAAAAAAAACAAAGTTTCAGCGTTAAAAAGCTGTCCCGGCTTATCCACCCGCCTGCGTGGAGTGGCTTGTGCCTCAGCCGGCTTAGCCCAGAAAACTTCCCCGGCCATAATCAGGCGCTTAGCCTGTTCACGACTGGCTGCTAGCCCCTGCTGAAAAAGAAGAACATCCGCTCGTTCTTTACCCATCGAGGATCGCTCCGTCTGCAGCTAACGTTTCAGCAGAGGGGATTATCCGGCAGATGATGTGGCGGCTTGACATCTTCTGGCCTTGTGGCAAGGACTTCACGAAGATAGGCGATCTGCGCAGCACAATGCTCTAGATGATGCTCAAGCTGATCGAGCTGTTTCTGCTGTTTAGTCAACGCGTCATTTAACTCTTTGAGCATGTTGTCTTGAAAATAGAGCGTTTCTTCAAGTCGATTAACGCGCTCTTCAGTTTCCATGCCGCCTCCCACCGATACCTTGAACAGACCTATTGTGCTTGATTTGTGAACCGCCCTTAGCCAAAGCCTCTGAGCGTTCAGGCTGCATCAGAATGGCGTGCTGACGCAGACGTTGGGCATCACTACGTGCAACATAGATCTCCTCACCCTTCTCATTGAGACCAGCGTAGTACATTGCCGTAGCACAGGTCCCGGGCGTAGGCAAAAAGCACTGCGTCTGTTGTGGGCTCCAATGGCGTTGGACAAGCCATTGGGAAAGACGCTTCATATCGATATCCCGACAACCTGGAAAAGCGCTCATCAAATAGGGAACAATATATTGTTCACGCCTGAGCCTGCGGCTTAGCTCTTGAAAATGGGCAAGGAACTCTTCAAAAACGGCAAGCTCAGGCTTGCGCATGGCTGCAAGCACACTCGCTTCACTGTGCTCTGGAGCAAGCTTGAGCTGACCTCCTGTAAATTCACGAATATAGGCATCAAGGGCACTAGGCTCACGCAAAGCAAGATCTGCTCTCACACCGCTTGCCACACGAACTTTACGCACACCGGGAAGGCGAGCAATATTGCGCAAAAGTTCCACATGCTCCTTCTGCGGGCTTTGAAAAAAGGGACAGATCGTTGGATAGCAGCAGCTTGTCCTCAGACAAAGAGCCTTGGGATGCTTTTCGCGTTTCAGACATTTGGCCATCCACATATTGGCAGTGGGTCCGCCCACATCAGAAATGGCCACACCCTTCTGTCGGCGACTTTTGGGATGAGTCCGAACAAGGCTCACAATCTCACGCAGAATGGACGCTTCAGAACGCGAGCTAATACTTCTTCCCTGATGCATGGCCAACGAACAAAACGAGCAGCCGCCAGCACAGCCTCTGTGGCTTGTAATGCTCGTCTCAAGCATCTCTCTTGCTGGCACATCTTCCTGGTAGACTGGATGGGCAAGTCGCGTGAAAGGCAACGCGTAGAGCGCGTCCATCTCCTCAGTCTTCAGCGGAGCAGCGGGCAGGCCCAAAACCACACAACGTGAATCCACAGGCTCATAGGCCCAGCTTTGCCCCTGATGCACATGGCGTTCAAGAGCAAGGGTAGCCTCAAGCAGCACCTTGCAGTTTTTGAGAAAGTCAGCATGACTCGGCAGAACAAGGGGCTCAAGATGCTGGTAGCTTTCTGGTATCTCAATGGGTCTCTCTCCCTCAAGCCGGCTTATCCAGGCTGTGCCAGCAATGCCATTGAGAGACTCTCCCCGTAAAAGAGCTTGAGCAATAGCCAACGTCGCGCGCTCCCCCATGCCAAAGACCAAAAGATCTGCCTTAGCATCAAAGAGAATGGGGCGGCGCAATGAGTCTTGCCAAAAATCGTAATGGGTGATCCAGCGGGTGGAGGCTTCAATCCCGCCTATAACGAGAGGAAGATGAGGGAAGGCGCGACGAACCAGATTTGAATAGACAATGGTCGCACGGTTTGGCCTGGCACCCATACGCCCTCCAGGCGTATAGGCATCATGAGAACGTTTCTTGCGAAAGGCGGTATAGTGAGCAACCAGTGAATCCACGCAGCCAGCACCAACGCCGGCAAAAAGCCGCGGTCGCCCCATAACCAAGAGGTCCTCTGGATTCTGCCAGCGTGGCTGGCAGATCAGGCCTGTACGAAAACCATGCGCAATGAGCAGTCGTGCCAGAAGCACAATACCAAAGGCTGGATGATCCACATAGGCATCGCCCGAAATGAGCAAAACATCAAGCTCTTCCCAGCCAAGGGCATCAAGCTCCGCTCTCGACATGGGAAGAAAACGCGGCTGCTCAAGCTGCGGGCTTCCAATTTCCAGCACGCGCAACTCCTGATCGTCTACGGCCTTTCCTTGGGCATAGGGGCTGAATGCTGAGGCGGCTCAATGAGCTGAGGCTTGGAACTGGCAGCTGGAGGTGCTGGCATCTGCTTGGCGTCGTGATTCCCCATAAAAGCCTGCCATTCGGAAAGATCAATTTTTTGATCGGCATTGCTATCAATGATGGTGAACGCTTGGGCCTGAATATCTGGAAAAGCGCTGGAGAATTCCTCAGATGAGAGCGCGTCATCGTGGTTTTTATCCGCCGCACAAAAACGAGCCGGCCCGCGGCCTTCTTCACAAACAGACGCTAGAGCTGGGCCACTCAAAAATGCCATGCAGACCAAAGCAAACAAATAGGTTTTCACACAAAACCTCACTTATTATACACTTTTGGCTTCAAGGTCTTGCAGATAGACAAGCAGATTGTCTGGTTCCCCTTCCTTGTGATCGTCGCGATAAAGCAGGGCACTCATATAGAAAAGCGAATCAAGCTTGAGTCCATAGGCTGCACTATGGGAAAAACGGGAAAGCTTTTTCCCTATCTCTTTGGCTAACTCTTCAGGCAAAGAGCGCAAAACGTCATTGGCATCATTGGCTAACGAGGCCAAAAGCTCTGCCTTACGGTGCATATGCTGGCTATAGCCCGCATTATCTCCTCCTGCCAGAGCAGTCTTGGCCTCATTTTCTTCGTTCATAACCTGATCATGACGTTCTCGAAGCCAAGTGATGACAGGAGCCAGAGAGGCTGTGGACATAATTTGCTCCTTGCATTCTAATCCCATTTGCGCTTGTCGCTAATGGGCTGAATCTGGGCGGGAAGACTACCAGGTGTTTTGACATAGAGGGTTGGACGCAGTTTAATCTTTTCTCGGAATTGGTGCAGAAGCTCGTCCTGCCGCTTAAATTCTGTCGTTTCGATATAGAGTGCCATTTCATCAATGCCGTCAGGGTTGGTCACTTCGATCTGCCAGCGCTTGATTTCCTCAAAGCGACTCATCACCTGTTCCACCTGATGCGGATAGACAAACATACCCATAATACGCGCTGTAGTATCCACGCGCCCCACAATACTGCCAAGCCTTGGGCTCGTACGGCCACACGAACAGGGGCTTCTATCAATATAGGAAAGGTCTCCTGTGGCCAGACGAATCAATGGATAGGTCTTATTAAAAGCTGTAACCACGATTTCGCCCACTTCACCGTCCTTTAGAGGAATGCCGGTGTCAGGATGACAGATCTCCACAAGGCAACGATTGGCGATATGAAGACCGCACTTATGATAGCATTCGTAGCCAATACAACCGACATCAGCCGTGCCGTAGCCCTGACGCAGGATAATGTCGAATTTTTTCTCAAGCTGCGTACGCATTTTTTCCGACAGACGTTCGCTTGTAACAAAGGCGACTTCGAGAAAGAGCTCTTTGCGGAGATTAATGCCCTTTTCCTCGGCTTTGCGAGCCAAATGCATGAGAAAGCTGGGAGTTCCCACGTAACCTGAAATTCTCAGTTTCTGAAGAATGTCGAGCTGAGTGGCCGCATCCGAAGGCCCTGAGGGAATGACGGCACAGCCAAGATTGCTCAAGGGCTCTTCAAACATGAAGCCCGCAGGACCAAGCTGATAATTAAAGGTATTCTGCACACAGTCACCTGGCCTGAAGCCAACAGAATAAAAAGCCTCCGTATAGCCCCAGTAGTCTTCGGTGCGGTCTTCTGGATCAAAAATAGGTCCAGGCGAAAGGAAAATCCGTTTCAGCTCACCGATATCACGCGTCAAAAGACCACCCAGGCGCGGCCCCATGGATTGCAGAAAAATCAGCTCTTTCTTCTTCAAAATAGGAATATGCTTAATATCCGAGAGATTTTTAAATTTTTCCACATTGAACTGCGCGCGGTCAAAGCGCTTTTTCACATCTTCGGAATAGCGATACGCATAGGAAAGAAGATCTTTGAGCTGAATCAGACAGTACTGACGCCGTTCTCCCTCGTCGAGGACCTCACGGCGGCTGTAAATTCCTTCGGTACGATCTTTACGTGTCATAGGCATCACCTTTTGCTAAAAGATCAGATAAAATAGTCAATCGCGCTATAAATTGCAAGATTTTTTTATTAACTATTTGAATTTATTGATTTTTTCCTGAACATGCCTGGCAAGCAGAGGCTTCCCTGATCCGCACAATACGCTGTTTAAGACTCTCGTAGACAGGTTCACTTCCCAAGACATTAGCCACAAAAACCGCTAAAAAGGCTGTACCAAGAAGGGCAAAAAGCAGCTCAGGACAGCCGCTCATTTCCATCAGCAACGCGCTGCCTGTTAAAGGCGCGCGCACTGTTGCCGCAAAAAGACCAGCCATAGACAGGATGATTGGTATATCAGCTTGTTCTGGGCTTAACATACCGGCTGCAAGCAGAAGCTGGCTTGACACGCAGCCAAACAGTGCGCCTGCCATCAACATTGGCATTAGCAGGCCACCTGAGGCTCCGGAAGCAAAACTGACAGCGGAAAAAAGAATTTTGGCGCAAAGTACCAACAACAAAAGCGAAAGCGGCAGGGAAAGGCGTGAAAGGTCAATCGCCGCCAAGCCGAAGTTGGTCAGCACCAATGGGAAAAAAAGTAACAGAAGGCCCGAAAGCAGAAAAACGGGTAGGAGGCGCAGCCAAGGTGAAAATTTGAGACCATCGGCCAAAAGCGTAAGCCTGATGAGCAAGGCATTGTAGATAGTGCCAAGGAGACCAAGACTGACTCCCAACGGCACGACGATCCAGTATTGAGAGAAGCGTAACGCATTCTTGGCTAAAAAAGGAAAAACCAGATCAAAACCCAATAGCCAGTGAATCACAATATAGGCCGAAGCTGCGGCCAAAGCGCAAAAGAGCAAGAGAGGCAAGGTAAGCACCACACGCATCTCTTCGAAGGCGAAAAAAAGCCCAGCCAGAGGAGCCCCAAAGGCCGCTGTCATGCCAGCCACGCCTCCGCCAATCAAAAAACGGCCAGAACTGTGCCCGGAAGCTTGGCGCAGCAGCCTTTGCACTGCCAGACCTGCGCAGGCCCCCATCTGAATGCAGGGACCTTCTCGGCCTAAGGAGAGTCCAGAAGAAAGAGAGATCAGTGTGCCTGTAAATTTGGCAAAAAGCACTCTGGCCCAGTTCATCAGAGGGAGCCGACCAGCAAGCATCAACTCAACCTGTGGAATGCCGCTGCCGCTGATTAACGGCTCATATCGCAAAAGCGCAGCTGACAGACAAGAAGCCAAAAGCAAAAGGCAAAAAAGAGCGATGAGGGAAAAGGGTTCTAGCAAATCGTTTTGGTGAACACAGGCAGTCAAAAATAGGCCGACCTTGGTGTAGGCAAAACGGAAGGCGCCGATGACCAGAGCGGCAAAGCTACCAGTCAAAAGCGCCTGCAAAAGAAGAGGAAAAAAGCCAATATTGGCAAGAGCCTGAACTTCGCTCAAAAGCGGAGGCACGGGCTTATACTGTTTCATCGCAACTTTCAGCACGGCGACGTCGGTCGATGAGCCGAGAGGGAAGTGCTGTCTCCTTTTGATTACAGGCGGTCTAGGTTGCGCTTGTGCCTTTCTGAAAGCCGCCAAGGCCTAGTACCTTGTAACACTTGAAAATTTACAAACTTCCGCTAGTCTACAAGGGATCTCACGGGAGTTACCCTAACTGGCGGAGGTCGATATGGGACGTCCCACAAAATACAGAGTTACTCTTACCAATGAAGAACGAAATC
>JAILPJ010000014.1 GCA_024699605.1 Desulfovibrio sp.
TGGGCAGACCTTGAATATCCAAAACGCCTGCGTACATAAAAAATCCGTGATGCGATATCGCTTTTCGGAAGATCCGAAAGATTCGTGTTGACCTTGCGTCAACAAGTGTCGCCATAGACTGGATGCAGCTTATCCGATTGCGGAAGTCGTGGCATAAACTCCGGTCGTCCATATGCATGACGCATACTCAACGGCATCCATTGTTCCTTGTCCTAAAACTGCAAGATATTATCGCATCACGGATTCAGGCTGATACGTATCTTTCCGCTCCTCGGTCTGCGCTGAGAGCTCAGAGGACGCCAAAAGCCGATATAAGATGCCGTATTGTATGGCATTTGCGGTGAACAGGCAACCTGACTTGCCATCAGCGTCAAGGACAGCTATGCTTATGAGATGGGACATAAAAAAGTCGTACGCATAGATCCTCTCACCTTGGCTTTGCCATGCTGCGGAGCGGACAGCCATGCCCACCTCGACGATGCGGCCTTTGACGCGGATCGTGAGGCGGTTCTGGAGCGAGCGGGGGCTGTCGGCCTTGCCACGCTGATCAATATTTTTCTCGATCCGCTGCAATTTGCCGCCAAAAAAGCGCTTTTTGCCAGTCACAAAAACGTCGCCTATGTTTTGGGCATCCATCCCTGTGATGGGCTGCGTTTTGGTGAAGACGCGCTTTTGGCCCTGGAAAAAGCCCTGCAGGAAGAGCCCAGGCTTGTGGCCGTCGGTGAAATCGGGCTTGACTATCACTGGCCCGATTGTCCGCGCGAAGTGCAACTGGCGCTTTTTGAGCGCGAGCTCGATTTGGCCCGTAGGCTGCACAAGCCTGTGGTCATTCACTGTCGAGAGGCCGAAGCGGACTGTCTGACCGTGCTGGAAAGCCACGGCTTCGCCGGCTATCCCCTGCTCTGGCACTGCTTTGGCGGCGATCAGGCTTTGGTGCGCAGGCTTCTTCACAATGGCTGGATGATTTCCGTACCGGGGCCTGTGACATACCCCGCCAACACCAGCCTGCGTGCGGCTATCACAGAAATTCCCAATGATCGCCTGCTGCTGGAGACCGATGCGCCCTATCTCTCCCCGCATCCCTGGCGCGGCACCCGCAATGAACCCGCCTATACGGTGTTTACCGCACACGCTTTGGCAGAAGCCCGCAAACAGCCAGTGGAAGAACTCTGGCGTCTTTGCGGGGAGAACTGCCGCCGCTTCTTTGCGCTGGCTTAAAGCCAGCTGTCTGCTGAGAGCACCATCTCTTTGACCAGCCCTCCCGCCAGAATCTGTCCTTGCGCTGTGAGCAGGGAAACCAACTGACCTCTTGCCGTGGGAAACTGAGGCTCGGCAAAGCGGATACGCAAACAATCTCCCACAAGCTCGGCCTGGCAAGGCGCAGGTTGTTGGCGATAGCGGACCTTGACCTGCAGCTGCGTAGGCCAGTCCATGGGATCGCAGAAGAGATTGAGGGCATCGGCCACAAGCTCGTGCATGCCTAAATACGCCCTTGGCCCGATGCACAGCGTATTGGTCTGGGGGATTTTTTTCAGCACATAGTAGCCTTCTTTTCCAGGCACCCCAAGACCGCGCCTTTGCCCTTCGGTATAGTGCCAGAGGCCTTGATGCGCAAACGGCTGTCTCACTTTTTGCCCCGCTTCGTCGATGAGCACGAGCGGCCCGGGCTTTGGCGGCTCAAGACCCAGCTGTGCCCAGGCCTGTGAGAGGAAAGGGGCAAGTTCTGCTTTGGGCGGCAAAAAGCAGACATCCTGACTTTCGGGGGCCTGGCTTGCCTCGAGGAAACCCTGGCTTGCCAGATAGCTGCGGCAGGCGCTTTTTGTCATCCCGGCTAAGGGAAAAGAGAGGTTATCGAGGGCCTGGGGGGCAATCAGACTCAAAAAATAACTTTGGTCTTTGTTCTTGTCCTGGGCCTGGCCAAGGAGGCGCTTGCCGTGCAGGCGTTCAAGACTGGCATAGTGACCTGTGGCCAGGCCGGAAAAACCCAGTCTGAGAGCCTCCTCAAGCAAAAGGCCAAATTTCAGGGAGCGATTGCATAGAGCACAGGGATTGGGGGTGTCACCCCGGTGCCAGGCACGGAGCGAAGGATGGAAAACGTGGGTGCGGAAGGCTGCTCGCAAATCGAGGGTCAGTACGTCAATGCGCCGTTTTTGCAACTGGGCGAGCAGGCTTTGGGAGAGACCGTGCGCATCGGGCAGGAAAAGGGCATGGAGAGCACAGACTTTTTCTCCAGCCTCTTGCAGTTTGAGCAGCGCAGAGAGGCTGTCAAGGCCTCCGCTGACGGCAACAGCTAGGGTCATGGGCTTTGCGGGGAAGGGGGATCCCCCTTCCCCGGAATCGTTTAGATGAGCTGATAGGCGCTAAGCACCTTTTTCAAGTCTTCAACATGGGCTTCGGTCATTTCCACCAGCGGCAGACGGACCTGGCCCTGAATCTGTCCCATCAACTCCAGGGCCTTTTTCACCGGTACCGGATTGGTTTCAATGAACATGGCCTTGTGCAGGGCGAAAAGCTCGTGGTGGAGCGCTACGGCTTCGGCCATCTTCCCCGCTTCAAAGGCGTTGCACATGGCGGCCATTTTCTTGGGGACGATATTGGAGGAAACCGAGATCACACCGGCTCCGCCGATGGCCATGAGGGGCAGGGCCGTAAAATCGTCGCCCGAAAGCACCAGGAAGTCTTTCGGACACTGTTCAATGACTTCGCTGCCCTGAGCCAGGTTGCCAGTAGCTTCTTTGACGCCGATGATATTGGGAAAATCGCGAGCCAGACGTCCGAGCACCGGCGGCAGCATATTACAGCCTGTGCGTCCGGGAACATTGTAGAGGATCATGGGAATGTCACAGGCGCGCGCAACCGTCGCATAGTGCTCATAGAGACCTTCTTGCGTCGGTTTATTGTAGTAGGGGGTGATCAAAAGTGCACCGTCAGCCCCGGCTTTTTTGGCGCACTGCGTCAGGGCAACGGCTTCACTGGTATTGTTGGAGCCTGAACCCGCGAGCACGGGAACACGTCCGCGGACCTGATCGATACAAATGCTGATAACTTCTTCATGTTCCTTGTGGGACAAGGTGGCCGATTCACCGGTGGACCCACAGGGAACCAGGCCATGAATTCCTTGGGCAATCTGGCTGTCAATGAGGGCGCGATAGCTCTGTTCGTCAACCTTATTGTTTTTGAAAGGAGTGACAAGCGCCGTAATGGCTCCATGAAAGAGTTTGTTCATAAGCCTCTACCTTTTAGCTGTTGACCAGCTTCTTAAGTTCCTTGCCTGCCCGGAAAAGGGGCATCCGTTTGCCCTTGACCTCAACGCGTTCCCCGGTTTTGGGGTTGCGACCGGTGTACGGTTCATAGTCTTTGATCTTGAAACTGCCAAAGCCTCTGATTTCTACTCTTTTGCCATCAAGAAGAGAATTTTTGATGGCTTGAACAAAGACATCCAGCACCTGACTGGCTTCATCGGGAGGAATTTGGGCATCATCAGCGAGTTTTTTGATCAGTTCAGTTCTGTTCATCAGATATTCAGCGTGCCCCAGTATCTGGGCTGGGGAGGAAACGCAGCCTCCGTTCTCTTCCTAAGTTTGATCGGACTGACAGATCGATTTGCCTCATTACTCCGTTGACGGTTCTGCCCTGCAAAGGTGTTTTTTCAGCCTCGTCGGCAGGCGGCGGCTTTTGGCCTGTGTCCTGCAGCAAACCGTTTGGGCTGGACTGTTCGCTCGTGGTTAAGCACTGAGTCTGCACGACCCAAAGCATAGTCCATATTTCGGGTCGGTGGCAATGCTTTTTTCTTCAGCGCTAACCATGGCGTTTGAGTATGGAACGATTGGCAAGCCAGTCGGCCATGGAAAGGCGGACTTTTTGCAATTTGGCGGCAAGGGAGGAAAGATCACGTGCCGCCTGACAGGATGGGGCATAGAGTAACAGCGCCTTTTGATGGCAGACGGCTTCTGGGAGCTTGCTGTCGCGATGGACAAAGCCAAGCAGCACCGGCTCAACATGCAGAAAATGCAGGCAGGCGGTCTTCAGCCGCTCGTAGGTGCTCTGGGCCTCTTTGGCCGAGGCCGCTTCATTGACGATAATCATGAAGTCCTGCATGCCGAAGCGATTGTTCAGAACCTTGATCAGGGCGTAGCCGTCGGTCAGGGACGTGGGCTCCGGCGTGATGATGACAATGCGCATGGCGCTCATGGCCGCGAAAGTCTGCACATTTTCCGAAATGCCGGCTCCCAGGTCCATGAACACAAAGTCATAGGCAGAAAGCAGTGGCTCGAGCTTGTCGATGAGGATATCGCGCATTTCGGGCTTGAGATCGTTGAGCTCAGGCACACCGGAGGCGGCCGGCAGCACGTCAAAACCCTGAGGCTCCAGATTGTAGAGAACATCCGTGAGCTGGGCCTTGCCCATCAGTGTATCCTGCAAATTGGCTTCAGGGGTGATGCCCAGAAGCACGTCGAGGTTGGCGAGCCCCATGTCACAGTCCATCAAAAGGGGCTTGAAGCCCAGATGATAGAGCCCGTAGGCCAGATTGAGCGAAATATTGGTTTTCCCAACACCGCCTTTGCCACTGAGAATGGCCACACTCAAGGTACTGTTCATACAATTTTCCCCGACGCGGTGCCGCACAACAAACGGTATCGCGCGTTCTGAACTAACTAGAGATTAGATCGTGTTAAGGTACAGCTTTGGAAAGGAGTCCTTTGGCCTGACTTGCGCTGACTGAAAAAGGCGCCTGGAGATCAGGCGTTGCCGAAAAAAAGAAAACGTTTTTCGTCGGAATGCACCAAAGTCGAGCGCTCATCCAGCAGCTCAGGTCCAATCTGGTGCAGATGACCCCGTTCTTCTAAGGCGAGCTGCAAGGCTTGGGAAGCACGCTGTACAAGCTTTTCGGCCGATTCGTTTTCGCCTTGACCTATACTCACAAGCCCCATGCACAAAAAAACGTTTTGGCTGATTTTTTTGGCGGCTTTTGTGTAGGCTTTTTGCACTTGCTCACAGAAATGGCGTGAACGGACAGGACCTGTGCCCGGTAAGAGGGTCAGAAATTGTCCGTGGAGATCCTGAGCCATGCTGTCACAGGGTTCAAGGTGCTTTTTGAGCAGATTGCCGAGCAGCTCCCAGAGCGCTGCCTCGTTTTTGTCCTGGGGCTTTGGCTGGAGAGTGGAGGCAACCAGGCTGAGTTCACCGCCGGTTCTCTGCAGGCGCACAAGCTCGCGTTCCACCTGTGCCGTGAACTTTTCTGCGACAATGGCTTTTTTCAGTTCTTCTCCCAAAAGCAGCTCATTGTCTTTGTCCGCGTCAGCCATCTGGCTTAAGGGCAGTTCGGAAAGAGGTAAAGCCCCCCACTTGCTTGCCGGATAGGCCTTGCAAAACTCCTTCCAGCGCGCCGGCGACATATTGTGGAGCACCCGGGCGATCAAAAGATCATGACCGCGTCCTTTGCCCTGCTTTTCGAGTTCTGCGAGCTCGGCGGCCAATGCCTTAAAATCAATAGTCTTGTTCATAGCCCACTCTGAGAGCTTTTGTGCCGCTAGCTGCAGGCATTATTCACAAGGAAGTCGTGCTGCAGATGATCGATTGCGCCATCAAGTATGGCGTCCACGTCCGTGTATTTTTTGCCCGTGCGGTGATCGGTGACGAGACGGAAGGGCTGAAGGGTATAGGTCCTGATCTGACTGCCGAAGTCGATGGCTCCCTTGTTGGCGTAGGCGGCCTGCCGTTCCTTGTCACGTTTGGCTTCTTCCAGAGCGTAGAGGCGAGCCTTGAGGACGCGCATAGCGCCTTCCCTGTTGTGCAGTTGCGAGCGTTCATTCTGGCATTGCACGACAACGCCTGTGGGCAGATGGGTGATGCGTACCGCCGAGCTCGTGGTGTTGACGCTTTGACCGCCGGGGCCACTGGAGTGGAAAATATCGATACGCAGATCCGATTCTTTGATATCGATTTGAATTTCGTCGCTGACATCGGCAATGACATCGACGGCTGTAAACGAGGTATGCCGTCTGCCGGAAGCGTCAAAGGGAGAAATGCGGATCAGGCGATGGGTTCCGCGCTCGCTTTTTAAGAGTCCGTAGGCGTGGGGCCCGGAGATACGCAGGGTCACGCGCTTAATGCCGGCCTCTTCACCGGGCTGATAGTCGAGTTCCTCAAGCTTATAGCCATGCTGCTGTGCCCAGCGGCTGTACATGCGCAGGAGCATCTCCCCCCAGTCCTGTGATTCGGTGCCACCGGCCCCAGGATGGATTTCCAGAAGGGCTGCGCAGTCATCATGGGGACCGTTGAGAAAGGTCAAGAGTTCACTTTCTTCGACAAGTTCAGCAAAGGTTTTGAGTTCGCTTTCCAGGCTTTCCAATGCTTCGCTTTCATCGGTTTCACTGGCCAGTTCCAGCCATTCGTCCAATTCCTTGCGGCTTTGCTCCAGACGGGAGAGACGTTTGATCTTTTCTTCCAGTTTGCCCTTTTCCTGGAGCAGAGGGGTCATTTGCTGTGGATTTTCCCAGGCCTCGGATTTGGCCAATTCTTGCTCGATACTGTTCAGTCGTTGTGAGCTGCCCGGAAGGTCAAAGACTCCTCCAGAGGGCGTCGTAACGCTGAACTAGCGGCTGCGCCTGGGCGCGGAGATCGGAAAGGCGTATGGAGGTATTCTGTTCAGGCATAATCAATCCTTGTGGTTGAACGGAAAAGCATGTCGCATCAGAGTAGCGGCAGGTTTTCAACGTGTCTACTTTTTTTTCCAAAAGCGAGAGCCAGGAGCAAGAGGCTCAGACAGAGTGCGCCAAACAGTCCTAACTGCCAGAACCAGGTTCGGTGCAGGAAGGAGGGCTCTGAGAGCAGACGGGCCCGCGTACTCCAGCTGCCGGCCTGTTCAAGGGGACCGCTGTCCACAATACGTCCATTTTCGTCGATCACGGCGGAAATCCCCGTATTGGTTCCTCTGAGAATCCAGCGTTTCTGCTCAATGGCGCGCAGACAGGTCAGATAGAGATGCTGCCAGAGGGCCGGTGTTTGGCGAAACCAGCCGTCGTTGCTGATATCAATGAGCAGGTTTGCGCCTTGGCTGACACGGTTTTGCGCAAGCCAGGGAAAAATGCCTTCGTAGCAGATGAGCAGGCCTGCGGCCATTTCGCCATGGTTCAGAGGTCCCGCATTCACGCCTTCGTCATAGATGCCGACGCCTTGTAAGAGGGGCTTGAGAAATTCGAAATCCAGAAAAGCCGGAATGTACTCGCCAAAAGGCACCAGATGTTCTTTGTCGTACTGGCCGACCGTTGTCCCAAGGTCATCGAGCAGAATGGCCCGATTGAAGATGGCGCGGGGTTTGCCCTGACTGCCATAGCCAACTGTGCCGAAGAGCAGGGGGCATTGCTGCTCGCGCGCTGTTTGGCGCACCAGCTCCTGCTGCGGGCCATTGCGTTCAAAAAAGAAGGGCATGGCCGTTTCCGGCCAGATGACCAGGACTGCGGGATCGTTGAGCCGGCTTAGACCCTGCGCTGTCAGCCGGCGATAGTGCTCAACGGTGGCGCGCTGCGTAGACGGACGCCATTTTTGATTCTGATCCACATTGCCTTCCACAAAAAGGACCCCAAGGGTCATTGGCCCTTCGGGCAAATGTTCAAGGGGAGAGCGGGCGAGGGCAAGCCAGCCAATGCCAAGATGCAGTATCAGCAGGAGAGCGCCTGCGCTGCACAGCAGCCAGCGTTTGCTTTGGGATGAACGGCTCAGAGGCAGGATGAGGCCAAAGAGCGCCAGCAGCCAGAAAAAGCCGGTCCCATATTGGCTGACATAGGCTGCCGACTGGACAAGCTCAGGCCATTGCACCAGCGCTCCGGCAATGGGCAGCCAGGGAAAGCCCGTGAGTGGCGCAGAGGCCAGTTCCAGCACGGTCCAGGAGAGAGCCGCGGCTAGAATGCAGAAGGAGGTGGGAAACGCTCTGATCAGAAAGAGCAAAAGCCCGTGCAGCGCAAAAAAGGCGGCAAGACAGAAAATCACGGCAAAAGCGCAGAGCGCCGCAAAGAACCAGGGCAAGCCACCGACACTGTGGATGGGCAAGGCCAGCCAGTAGAGAACCAATGTCATGCCCAGCGTATTTCCCAGCAGGCTGAAGCAGAAGGCCTGCCTGGCTGAGGTCGCAAAGAGGCCGATGATGGTTAGGGCCAGAGGCCAGGCCAGAATCAGAGGCGGCAGACTGTAGAGGTCATTGGGAAAGCCAAGCCACAGAGCCAGACTGGCGATAGCGGCCATCCAGAACAGAAAGGGACGTTTTCTGCTGGCTTGCGTGGGAGGAATGGTGCGCATGCGGCTTACGAGAGGTCAGTTTCCGTGGAAGCCATCCGGTTGGCCTCGCTGGAAGCGTTTTCTTCAGCGCGGGCGGGTTCGAGGCGCAGGCGATGAATGAGCTTGGCATCACTGTCGAGCACAGTGAGCAGCCAGCCATGCAGGGTAAAGGTCTGATTTTTGGCAGGGACATTGCCTGAGAGCATGCAAAGATAGCCGCCGATGGTGTCGACTTCGTCGTTTTCCAGCTCAAGTCCCAATTCTGTGAGGTCTTCAAGATTGGCCCGGCCAGTCAGCTCATAGACATTGTCGCCCAAGGCTCGAATATCTTCTTCTTTGGGCGCATCGTGTTCGTCTTCAATGTCACCGACAATTTCTTCAATGACGTCTTCAATGGTGATCAGCCCTGAAGTGCCGCCGTATTCGTCGAGAGCAATGGCAATATGCTGTTTTCTGGTGCGGAATTCCTGCAGCAGGGTGCGGGTGGATTTGGTGTCGGGAACAAAGAACGGTTCCCGCATGATTTCGGCAATGGAGAGATTGCCGCGTTTCTCATCGACAAAGCAGGGGAGAATGTCCTTGGCATGGACAATACCCACGATATTGTCTCGTGTTTCACTGTAGACGGGGATGCGCGAATGGCCTGAGCTGACGATGAGGCGCGCCACATCAGCGAGACTGCTTTCCACGGGAATGCAGTCCATATCGGTACGCGGGGTCATGGTATCGTGAACCAGAAGGTCGTTGAAGCGCAGAATGCCAAGCAGCATGGATTTCTCTTCTGGCTCCACCTCGCCTTCGGCACTGGCGTCAAGTATGGCCTGTTCCAGCTTTTCCTCATTGCTGTCACGACAGAAGAGCCTGCTCAAACGCGACCAGATGGTACTGTGCGACTCAGTAGAATCGTCCAAATGAAGTCTCCTTCTTCTCTCCCAAGCGAGTGTTCTGGGATGATTCTAGGGGATTTTTCGCTGTTCTATATCCATTTTTGTCACCCACTGCAATATGGGACCAATACCGGTTGCCTTGGCCTGATGGAACCAGTTGATATTCTTATTGCCTTTTTCAAGCAGGGCCCAGTTGGTGAATTCAATGCCCAAAATTTTGGTCGCGTCGTTGTCCTGTGCCTGTCGGATATTGCTAATGCGTCCTGTGCAGCAAAAGTTGACGAGATGTTCTTCGCCGTGCATGGATTCATTGTAGACCAAAAGGCAGAGAATCTGACCATCCTTGACGATACGCTCGTCTTCAGCTGTGGTCTGCAGGCGCAGGCCAATGCCTGAGCCTGAGATATCCTCGACGTGCAGAGAAAAGATATCCTGGGCTGGCGAGCCATCCCGGCGAATCTTACAGCTGAGGAAGGGCGGACCCACTTCATCGGTGGAGCGGGGCAGGGGCTCGGAAGGCGCAAGCAACCAAATGGCCAGCACGCGTACAGTATTGGGCAGGGGCGCGATGCGGAAAAAGGCCCGTTTTTGTCCAATTTCTAGGCTCTGGGGCAGAGACGTGTAGACCGTGGAAGACTTTTGACGGGCGTTGATAGAGACAATGGGAACATGGAATTTATGAAAATGGCGGATGCCTTTTTCGAGATAGGAGAAAAAAATGTCCGCTTTGTTGTCTACCCAGACACTGGAGACATGGTGGAGTACGTTGAATTCAAGGGTGTCGTCTGAAATATGGTCCAAAATGCTGGAATAGGAAACGCGGTTGTTTTGTTCGCCCAACTGTATTTCAAAATTCTGATTCTGCAACTGAGCCGTCTGCAGGGTTTCCAGAATGATGGCCTTATTGCGCAAAGCCTGTTGCCGCAGACGGTAGCGGTTGAGCGCGCGTAACAGAAAGAAGAGAAAAGGCAGGGAAAGGAGCAGAACAAAGAGCATAATCTCTCCGTTGCTCCGTGTGGCGAGAAAGAATTGGATGGAATCAAAAATACTTGTGTGCTGCACAGCACTTTTCCCTGTTGAATCAGTGAACGATGATCTCACGGATTCAGGCCGCTGTCTGGGCTCAGTTGAAACAGTCAGATGGTCGGATTTTGCCGTGATCTGCGTTTTTTGTGCAGATGGATCTCAAGACAGTTGAGCGCAGCCGGCGTGATACCTGAAATGCGGCTGGCCTGCGCAAGATTGTGAGGTCGGATACGTGACAGTTTTTCAACGACCTCAAGGGTTAGCCCTGGAACCAGACTATAGTCGAGATCGGCGGGCAGAAGTTTTTCGGAAAGATGTCGGCTGCGTTCCACAAGCTGCTGCTCGCGGGCCAGATAGCCGGCATATTTGATGTCCGTTTGCACGCTGAAGAGAATGTCCTTCGGAAGTTCATGCACAAGTTGTGCCGCAGAGCTCTCAGGCTCAAGATCCAAAATCTCACCGAGTTTCTGCATGGTCATGTCCGAGCGTCTGAGCACATCCCGGACATTTTGCCCCTTATATTCTTCATAGCCTTGGTGGGCGCCGATGTGCTCGCGTTCAAGGCAGGCGTGCAGACGGGCTTTTTGTTCTTCCTTGCGTTGAAAGCTTTCCCAGGCCTGATGGCTGAGTAAACCAAGCCTATGTCCCTCAGCGCACAGACGGGTATCGGCATTGTCTTCCCGCAAAAGCAGTCTGTGCTCGGCGCGGCTTGTGAACATGCGATAGGGTTCGTTGGTTCCCAGCGTCACCAGATCATCGACCAGAACAGCCATATAGGCCTGATCTCGTCTGGGCGTGAAGGGGTCCAGCTCCTTGGCGCGTGCGGCAATGTTCAGGGCAGCCCAAAGCCCTTGGGCTGCGGCTTCTTCATAGCCTGAGGTGCCGTTGATCTGACCGGCCATCCAGAGGCCCGGCAGGCTCTTGCATTCCAGAGTTGGACCAAGCTGGGTTGGATCTGAAAAATCGTATTCAATGGCGTAGCCAGGTCTGAGCATCACGGCATGTTCCAAGCCTTGAATACTATGAATCATTGCCTGCTGAATATCAAGAGGGAGGCTGGTGGAGATGCCGTTGGCGTAGATTTCTTGGCTTTTAAGCCCTTCGGGTTCGAGAAAAACGTGATGGCGTTCATGGTGGGGAAAACGGGCCACCTTATCCTCAATGGAAGGACAGTAGCGTGCGCCCGTGCCCTGGATGACGCCTGTGAAGAGCGGAGAGCGATCAAAGCCTGTTTTGATGATCTCATGGGCCCGCGCATTGGTCCAGGTGATATGGCAGGAGACCTGTTGGAGAGAGGGTTTGGGTCCCTGAAAGCTGAATTGCGGAAGGGGCTCGTCGCCTTTTTGTTCTTCAAGTTTGCTGAAATCAATGGAACTGCGCAGAAGGCGTGGCGTTGTGCCGGTTTTGAGCCGTCCAAGCCTGAGGCCAAGGGAGCTGAGGCTGGCTGAAAGGCCATGGGCCGCCGCATCACCCATGCGTCCAGCGGAGAAATGTGTTAAACCCACATGGATCATGCCTTCAAGGAAGGTGCCTGTGGTCAATAGCACCGCTTTGGCCTGAAAGCGGCAGCCGAGTCTGGTGATGACACCGGTTACGGCGTTATCGCTGGTGATCAGCTGCTCGACCGTATCCTGCCAAAGACGCAGGCAAGGCAGAGCAAAAAGCGTGTCCCGGACGACGTGCTGATAGCTATCACGGTCCATTTGCGCCCGTGTGGCGCGAACAGCCGGCCCTTTACTGGCGTTTAAGGTGCGAAACTGAATACCTGCGGCATCGGCCCACAAACCCATCATGCCGCCCAGGGCATCGATTTCCCGGACCATGTGGCCTTTGGCCAGCCCCCCGATGGCTGGATTACAGGAAAGATAGCCTAAACGGTCGAGATTGGAGCTGATCAAAAGGACCTTGAGCCCCAGATGAGCCAGAGCGCAGGCCGCTTCGCTTCCGGCATGGCCCGCGCCGGCAATGATGCAGTCAAAGGTTGCGTCAGGCATGGGCTTGCATCAGAAGGTGCGCAAAAACGCAGCTGTCGTTTTGGATGGCGCTCAGTGAGGCGTGTTCATTGGGGCTGTGGCAGGTATCCAAGAGGCAGGCCCAGACCATGGCGGGAAGTCCCCTTTGTCTGAGCAGAGCCGCCACCGTTCCCCCGCCCACACCGCCGGCTTTGGCCTTTGTGCCGTAGACCGCTTGCACAGCTTCTTGCAAGGCCTGCACGTGGGGGTGCTGGGCGTCCATGGCGCTGGCTTCATGGGCGTGCTCAATCTGAACCGTGGTTTCCACACCATAGTCTCGGGAAATGGTCTGCACAAGCTTTTCAACAGCCTTGAGCACATCGTCTGGCGCTATTTCCGGCAGAATGCGGCAGTCGAGGTAGAAGACATTGCGGCCAGGCAGAATATTGATGCCCTGCGCATTGGCCTCATGGCGGCTGGGCACAAAGGTCGAAGTGGGCGGATTGAAGAGCGGATTGGTCTGAGGAAACAGTTTGGGCAATTGCTGGTGCAGGGCCAGAACCATGGCCGAGCCGGCCACAAAGGCATTGCGGCCTTTGTGCGGGGTCGACGCATGACATTGCTCGCCTCTGGTTTCAATTTTCAGCCAGTAGGTTCCCTTCTCGGCAATCTCAATGAGATCGGCCTTGGGCTGGCCAAAATCAGGAACGAGATAATAGTCCTGGTCACTGAAGAGCTCCGGCCTGGTCTTGAGAATGTGGCTGAGACCAAAGCGATTGCCACATTCCTCATCGGCCATGAAGACCAGACCCAGAGAGAGTGTGGGCGTGATGTCCAGGGTTTTGAGCGCATGGGCCAGAAGCAGGGAGGAGACCATACCCTGCTGATTGTCTTCGACTCCCCGACCAAAGAGCAGATCGCCTTGGCGTTGCACGCACCAGGGATCCGTCTTCCAGGCACTGAGATCGCCAGGGCCCACCACATCAAGATGGCTGAGAATCCAAAGGGTTTTCTGGCTTTGCCCGGGAATGCGGCAGAGCAGATTGGGGCGCAGGCCTGAGGAAACGCGGACATCTTTTGCGTCAAGGCGTTTTCGGTCGGTGATCTGCAGGCTTTGCAAAAGCGTTTCAAGCCATTGCGCCTTGGCCAGTTCCCCGTCACCGCCGTGTTCAGGCGGCAAAGCCCGACAGGCAGTCAGCGCACTCTGCCAGTCGATAATACGTTGTTCGCTCTGATGCAGCAAAGAGAGCAGACGAGAGAGATCGTGATTGGCAGTTTGCGACATAACTATCCTAGCAGGCTGAGATGACTGCCTTTTCCTACCGTACTTTACGTCCTTGCGCAAGCAGCCGCGTCTTTTTCTTAGGCCAGTCGTTTCCTGAGAGAGGGCAGGACTTGTCTCTGAGGTGGGGCTATGCTAGAGAATAATCATCCTTATCTGGAGTTCCCGGATTTTTTCGTACTCCAAAAATGCCAGAGGTCAGGAGGCTGGTGTGAGCCGGCCAGCTCCTTCGCCTCCCTGAGGGCATGCTGTTTTTGGGGATTATTATATGGTTAGGTAGAACTTGAAATATAGATGTAAGTCACTCGTCTAAATCAGTATAATTCGAAATTAGCAAAGAATTTTTGAGGCCGCAGATAAATAATGACAGTATAACTTACTATTTTTTTGACAGCTAATGATAATAATACATAGTTAAGTAATGCTTTACGTTACGAAATGACGCTGCGGAAGATCCGGAGCCTGAAAACCGGCTTCCCAGGCGGTACTTTTCATATCTCGGCTTCGTCGAAAGTCGAGCTAACAATCACGCTTTCTGTTTTGTGGTACGAAAAATCCAGGGAACTACAGCGTAAGAGCTATCAGGGAGGCATTTATGGCAGAACTTCAGGATATGTGGCAGTGTCAGGTGGGCAATTGTGGCTATATCTATAATCCCGACAAGGGCGACCGCAAGCACAAGATCCCTGCGGGCACAAAGTTTGAGGATCTGCCCGACGACTGGCGTTGTCCTGTCTGCGGATCTACGAAGAAGATGTTTCGCCGTCTGAGTGAAGTCTCCTCCTAGTACCTTGTAACACTTGAAAATTTACAAACTTCCGCTAGTCTACAAGGGATCTCACGGGAGTTACCCTAACTGGCGGAGGTCGATATGGGACGTCCCACAAAATACAGAGTTACTCTTACCAATGAAGAACGAAATC
>JAILPJ010000050.1 GCA_024699605.1 Desulfovibrio sp.
AAAGAATTAATAGAAATTATAGAACATTTTAATTCAGAAGAAATTTTTGTACGACTAACTACTGATATAGGACCTTGTAGTTTTGAAGGTAAGAAAGATCCTTTTTATATAGTAGTAGTTATGCCAATTCAAACAGTCGAAAAATCATACGAAGAAGAGCAAGAAGAAGATTAAATTCATTAATTAATAGAAATAAAAGGAATTAACTTAATGTCACAAGAAAATTTAAATAATTCTTATGATGCTTCTTCTATTACGATCTTAGAAGGTTTACAAGCTGTTCGTGTTCGACCAGCTATGTATATTGGTTCAACTGATTCACGTGGCTTACATCATCTTGTTTATGAAGTTGTAGATAATTCTATTGATGAAGCGATGGCTGGATATTGCAGCGAAATTAAAATTACTTTACATAATGATAATTCTGTTACAGTAAGGGATAATGGCCGAGGTATTCCTATAGATATTCACCCAAAAGAAGGTGTTCCAGCTGTACAGGTTGTAATGACAAAATTACACGCAGGTGGAAAATTTGATAATACAAGTTATAAAGTATCAGGTGGATTACACGGCGTAGGTGTTTCTTGTGTTAATGCCTTATCCGAATGGTTAACCGTAACAGTTCGTAGAAATGGTAATAGATACAGACAAACTTATGCGCGTGGAGTTCCTCAATCTGACTTAGTGCTCATTGGACCAGCTGAAGATCATGGTACTACAGTTCATTTTAAACCAGATGAATCAATTTTTGAAGTTACAGAATTTTCTTATGATATTCTAAAAAAACGTTTTGAAGAATTAGCTTATTTAAATAAAGGTTTGATGATTTACTGTAATGATGATAGAACGAATGAAAAACATATATTTCATGCTGAAGGTGGCATAATTGAATTTGTTAAAGATTTAAATCAAAGTGAAGAAATTATTCATCCTATAATATATGGTGATGAATGTATTGAAAATACTACAGTAGAATTTGCTATTCAATATAATAAAGGCTTTAAAGAAAATATTCATACATTCGCTAATAATATACGAACTGTAGAAGGTGGAACACATTTAATTGGTTTTAGAACAGCTTTAACTAGAGCAGTTAATAATTATATAAAAAACCAGCAAGATCTATTAAAAAAACTAAAAAATACAGTTTTAACTGGTGAGGATGTACGGGAAGGTTTAACTGCTGTAGTGAGCGTTAAATTGCCGAATCCTCAGTTTGAAGGACAAACAAAAACACGTCTTGGAAATAGTGAAATTGCAGGAATTGTTTCGGCACAAGTCTATGAACGCTTGAATATTTATTTTGAAGAAAATCCAAAGGATATACGTGCAATTATTGAAAAAGCTGTAGATGCGGCTCGAGCAAGAGAAGCAGCCCGCAAGGCAAAAGATCTTGTACGCAGGAAAGGTGCTCTTACGGACAATGCTCTTCCTGGAAAACTTGCCGACTGTCAAAGTAAAGATCCCGCACAATCTGAACTTTTTATCGTTGAGGGAGATAGTGCAGGTGGCTCAGCAAAGCAAGGACGTAATCCCAAAATTCAAGCTATTTTGCCTCTTAGAGGAAAAATTTTAAATACTGAACGTGTGCGCTTTGATCGCATGATAGCAAATCAAGAAGTTAAATCTTTGATTACGGCTATGGGTGCTGGTATTCAAGATGAAATAGATATTAATAAATTACGCTATCACAAGATTATTATTATGACTGATGCTGATGTCGATGGTGCACATATTAGAACATTATTATTAACATTCTTTTTCCGTCAATTCCAAGAAATAGTAGAAAAAGGTTATATTTATATAGCACAACCACCACTTTATAGAGCTCATGGTTCAAATATTCCAAATAAAGAGAAATTTCTTAAAAATGATCATGAAAGAGATAAATTTTTATTAGAACGTGTTCGTTCATCTGTAAGTGTTGTTGCTGAAAATGGTGTCTCTTATAGCGGAGATAGTTTAAGTTTATTAATGCAGCATATAGAAAGAATTACGCGTTATGTGAATGAAGCAGAAGATAAAGGTATGGCCAAAGAGTTATTTCTGGCTTTAGTAACTTGGCCTGAACAAATTACTAAAAATGATCTTGAAGATCAAAATAGTCAATTAATTCCATGGATTAATCAGTATAAATATAAAATTAGTGTAAAAAAAGACATTAATGAAGATGGTGAAGAATCTCTAACTGTAATTTTTGAGAGTCAGGGACGTCATATAACAAGAAGAAAAGATGATTTCTTTGCCTCCAGAAACTATATACAGGCTTGGAAGTGTTTTAAATCATTACGTGATGATTATGGTGGATTTTTGTTTACATTAAATAGAAAAGATGGATCGACAAGTCAAGCAGAAGATATTTTTACACTTTATAAAATGGTTTTAGATGAAGGATTGAAAGGAATAAATATCCAAAGATACAAAGGTTTAGGAGAGATGGATCCCATCCAGCTTTGGGATACTACAATGAATCCAGAAAAAAGAGATCTTTTACAAGTTTCTGTGGAAGATGCTGTTGCTGCCTCCCTTGCCTTTGAGGAACTGATGGGAGATCAAGTAGAAAAGAGAAAAACATTTATAGAGAGAAAAGCAGGAACTGTAAAAAATTTAGATATTTAATTATAATTATTATATAATGTAGGTTAGTGAGGGCATAGTTTTGGAAGAACAAGAGAAAATCATACAGCAGAGAAATATTGAAACGGAACTTCGAGAATCCTATCTAGAATATTCTCTTGCCGTAATAGTTGGACGTGCCATTCCTGATGCTCGGGATGGTCTTAAGCCTGTTCATCGACGTATTCTTTTTGCGCAAAATGAACTTGCTAATTATTATAATCGTCCCTCTAAAAAATCGGCGCGTATTGTTGGTGATGTTATCGGTAAATATCACCCTCATGGAGATACAGCGGTCTATGATGCTATTGTACGTATGGCTCAAGATTTTAACATGCGTGATCCGCTGATTATAGGTCAAGGAAATTTTGGTTCTATTGATGGAGATGCTCCTGCAGCTATGCGTTACACTGAAGTGCGTATGGCCAAGCTAGCTCAGGAGTTACTATTAGATATAGATAAAGATACTGTAGATTTTCGTCCAAACTATGATAATACATTAGAAGAACCAGTTGTTCTTCCTGCTAAATTTCCTAATCTTTTGCTTAATGGTTCTTCCGGTATTGCGGTTGGTATGGCAACGAATATACCACCACATAACTTAGGTGAACTTTGTGATGCAGTACTTTATCTTTTGAATAATCCAGATTGTAATGTTCAGGATTTGATGAAATTTGTTAAAGGTCCTGATTTTCCAACTGCAGGTTTTGCTTTTTATAGCAAGGGTATGGTCGATGCTTACCGTGAAGGACACGGATCAATTAAGGTACGTGGACGTATTAAAATAGAGGAAAGAAAGAAAAATTTAGAGTCAGTAGTAATAACCGAAATTCCGTATGCCCTTAATAAATCATTGCTTGTGCAAAAGATTGCAGCACTCGTTAATGATCGCACGATAGAAGATGTCACTGATCTTCGCGATGAATCAGATATGCGGGGTATCCGAATTGTTCTTGATCTGAAGCGTGGTGCATTATCTGATATAATAATTAATAAATTATATAAATATACACAGCTTGAATCGACATTTGCTGTGAATATGCTTGCTGTTGTTGATAATCGGCCAGTACGCTTGAACCTTTTGAGCGCGCTTACCTGTTTTGTGGATCATCGCCGTGAAGTAGTGATTCGTCGGACTCGCTTTGATCTGGCAAAAGCTCAGGCACGCGCTCACATTTTAGAAGGTTTGAGAATAGCTATCGACAACATCGATGCCGTAGTAGCTTTGATCCGGGCTTCTGCCAATCCTGAAGAGGCAAAGCTTGGTTTGATGCAGACCTTCCAGCTTTCTGAGCTCCAAGCCAAAGCCATCTTAGAAATGCGTCTGCAACGTTTGACTGGTCTGCAGCGTGAGGAACTAGAGCTAGAATACGCAGAACTTCTGAAAAAAATTGAGTTTTTACGTTCTGTGCTTGCTGATACAGAAGTTTTGAAGAGTGTTTTGGTAGATGAAATCTCTGAAATCAAGCAGAACTACGCAACTCCAAGACTTACTGAAATTGTTGCCTCCAATCCTGATGAAATTGATATTGAAGATTTGATTCCTGATGAGGAAGTTGTTATCACGCTCTCCCGCCGTGGTTACCTGAAGAGGACAAGCCTTGAAAATTACCAGCAGCAGAAGCGGGGAGGCAAGGGGATTGCAGGACTGCATACTGCTGAAGATGACTATGTACAGGACTTTTTGGTCACTAGTAATCACCAAAATATTTGTCTGTTTACCAACAAAGGTCGTATGTATCGGCTGAAAGTCCATCAAATTCCCGAAGGTAGTCGTGTCTCTAAGGGAGTCCATATCAAGAACATCATTCCTGTTCTTGATGAATGTGAATGGATTACAAATATCCTAGCATTACGTACTTTTGCTGAAGATAAATATTTCCTTTTTGTTACGCGGAAGGGCATGATAAAATGTTCTTCTTCTTCTCTCTACGTAAATGCACGCTCTACTGGTCTTATTGCAGTAGGTCTCAATGATGATGACGAGCTTGTATCGGTTAAACTTACCTATAGTAGCAATCATATTCTACTTGTTACATCGAATGGTATGGCTATCCGTTTTTCTTGTCAGGACATTAGACCTTGTGGACGAAGTGCCCATGGAGTTCGTGGCATAGCCCTCAAAGGAAATGATTTTGTCGTTTCTGCAGTGGTCTTGCGTGCTAACGACGATAGTACTGAGTTTATTACTGTTTCTAGTCAAGGCTATGGTAAACGTACGAATATAGGTCACTATAGACTACAGTCACGCGGAGGTAAAGGTTTAATAAACTTCCGAGTTAATAATAAGACAGGAACAGTGATCGGAGCATGTCCTATTCGGGATAGTGATAGTCTCGTTCTTATGTCATCGACGAATAAGATAATACGGATTGGAGCTCAGGGCATCCGTAGTATAGGTCGCATTGCGATGGGAGTAACGCTTGTGAAACTCGATGAAGGCGCTCAACTTGTCGCTTTTGATCGTATTAAAGAGGATGCTCAAAATCTTGAAAATAAAGATGATGATAGTATATTACCTTTGACTTCTGCTGATACAACCAATGTTGACGAAAATATAAAAACTACAGAGTCTGATTTTTAATGAAAGAGTGAGAAAGCACATGATTCGTCACTATTGTGGTCTGATGGGTATCTATGATCATGAAGATGCTGCTAAACTTACCTATTTTGGTTTGTATGCTCAGCAACATCGTGGGCAAGAAAGTGCTGGTATCGTCACAATCGACGAAAATGGACTTCATGAACACAGAAAATTAGGCCTAGTTCATGATGTTTTTACCGAATCCGATTTTCTCCATCTCACTGGCAAAACGGCGATAGGTCATGTTAGGTATTCGACCACAGGGATTAGCAGTACGCCCAATGTACCTCCTTTTATAGCTCGTTTTCATGATCACAATATTGTCATTGCCCACAATGGCAATCTTGTGAATACAAGGCAATTGCGTAGAGAGCTTGAGGAAAGAGGTTCTCTTTTTACGTCTGATAATGATACGGAAGTATTTCTCCATCTGCTTATCCGCGAATTGAGAACAAAGACATTAACCCAGGCCGTTAAAGCAGTCTGTGAGAAAGTTCTGGGAGCCTATTCGCTTTTGATCTTGATGGATAAGACGATGATTGCCTTACGCGATCCTCACGGTATTCGTCCCCTGGCTTTGGGTAGAATAGACAAAAAGCCTGTATTTGCCTCTGAAACCTGCGCTTTTGATTTGCTTGAAGCCGATTACGAGCGAACCCTAGAACCCGGAGAAATGTATATTGTCGATGAAGATGGTGAACGTTCTGAATTTTTGAAAGAAAAGCTACCCAGACCACGTCAATGTATTTTTGAACTGATTTATTTTGCGCGACCTGATTCCTACGTTTTTAACGAGCAGGTTTATGTCTGCCGCAAGCAAATGGGTTGGCAGTTAGCGCATGAATCTCCCTCTGATGTTGATTTTGTCTTGCCATTTCCTGATTCTGGTGTCTATTCAGCGGTAGGTTTTGCACAGTATTCGGAGCTGCCTTATGAGCATGCCATGATCCGTAATCATTACGTCGGCCGTAGCTTTATTCAGCCTTCTCAGAATATGCGCAATTTTAGTGCGCGAGTGAAAATTAATCCTGTCAAGCCGATGATTCATGGAAAGAAAATATGCATTGTTGATGATTCAATTGTCCGTGGCACTACCATGATTACGCGTGTCAAAAAGCTGCGTGAACTTGGAGCTAAGGAAGTTCATATCCGAATTTCCTGTCCTCCCATCAAATTTCCCTGTCATTACGGCATTGACTTTGCTGACCAGCGAGAACTCATTGCAGCCAGACACAGTATTTCAGAAATTCAAAAAATCCTCGGTGTTGATAGCTTGCATTATCTCAGTGTCGATGGTCTTTTGCGTTCGGTGATGCATTCAGAAAATTACTGTCTGGCCTGTTTTACAGGTGACTATCCTGTTCCCTGTGAAGGCTGTATTCGCTAATTATGATGAGTCACCCCATTGTAACGTTTATCTTTTGGCTACGGGAAAAGGATGGAGGCAGCGTTTTCTCTAACACGCTGAAAATTCGATGAAAATTTCCAAGATTAAAGGTTTTGCTGATCTTTACGGCGCTGAGAGCGATCGTTTTACTTTTATGGAGAATCAGGCGCGCAAGATATTTGCTGCTTGCGGTTTTACGGAATTGCGGACCCCGATTCTTGAACAAACCGAACTGTTTAAACGTTCGATCGGAGAAGAGACGGACGTTGTAAATAAGGAGATGTATTCCTTAACTACGGAAAAAGGCCGCTCTTACAGCCTTAGACCTGAAGCTACGGCAGGTGTGATGCGTGCCTATATTGAAAATTCCCTGTATAGCAAAAATCAGATCTGTCGGCTTTTTACCACAGGTCCGATGTTTCGACACGAGCGCCCACAAAAAGGGCGCTTGCGTCAGTTTCATCAGATCAATTGTGAATGTCTGGGCTCAGAAAGTCCATTGGCTGACGCTGACATGATCACTATGCTGATGCGCTATTTGCATACTTTGGGTCTTGAGAATATCCGGCTTGAAATTAATTCCCTAGGTTGTTCTGCGTGTCGTCCTCATTTTCGTCAAGCGTTGCAGGATTTTTTGGCTGCTTTAGACGCTGATTGTCTTTGTGAAGACTGTCAGCGGCGTCGTTCTGTTAATCCCCTGAGAGTTCTTGACTGCAAGCGTGAAGCTTGTAAAACCGTGATCGAAAATGCCCCGCGCATTTCTGATTATCTCTGTGCAGATTGTAAGCGGCATTTTTCTATGGTTATGGATTTGCTCGAGCAGCAGCAGGTTAGTGCTATTGTCAATCCTAAACTCGTGCGTGGTCTGGACTACTATTGCCGTACTACTTTTGAGGTGGTGAGCGGTGAGATAGGTGCACAAAGCGCCATAGCCGGTGGTGGCCGTTATGATGGTTTAATTTCGGCGCTAGGCGGTCCGGATATACCCGGTATTGGTTTTGCCTGCGGTATGGAACGTTTGGCTTTACTTTTACCGGATATGCAGCCAGTTTCTCCCGATTTTTATCTTCTTATCATGGAAGAGAAAGATTTTTCTAAAGGTTTTCGTCTGCTGCAAAGCCTTCGTGCTCAGGGTTTAAAAGGAGAAATGAACTATACTTGCCAAAGTTTTAAAAGTCTTTTACGACAAGCAGATAAATCACAGGCTGCTTTCTGCTTGATTATTGGAACAGAAGAAAGTTTAAATAATTCTGTTACTTTAAAATCTATGAGAGATGGTAATCAACAGTCTATACAAATAAATGATATTGTTTTTTATTTATGTGAAAAATGTTTAAAATCTAATAGATAAATATACTTAGTATTTATTATTATATTAATTTAGGAAAAATTACGGAGGCAGCGTTTCCTTCCCGCTCAGTAAGTGGGTTCTATGCGCTGAAATTATTAGATGAGTGAAGAACAAAATGTTGATCTCCAGCAAGAACATCAAAAATATATTGAAGATCTTGCTGGCTGGATGAGAACCCATCATTGTGGGCAATTGACCCTTGCTAACGATGGGGAGAATGTTTGTCTAATGGGCTGGGTACAGTTTAGACGTGACCATGGTGGTTTGATTTTTGTCGATCTGAGAGATCGGGAGGGATTGACTCAGGTAGTTTTCAGTCCAGATATTGCACCTCAAGCTCATGAAAACGCTCATATTCTTCGCTCTGAATATGTTCTTGCCGTTAAGGGGAAGGTGCGTCCAAGACCAGAAGGTATGCGCAATCCTCATTTGATTACGGGTGAGATTGAGGTTGTAGTGCTGGAATGGAAACTTTTGAATACGTCCAAAACACCTCCTTTTGCCATTGAAGACCGCTGTGATGCCGGTGAAAACCTCAGGCTCAGCTGGCGTTATCTTGATCTTAGACGGCCTTATATGCAGGCCAATCTCCGATTGCGGCACAAAGTTATGCAAAATATTCGCCGTTTTCTTGATGACAACGGCTTTTTAGAGATTGAAACGCCTTTTCTGACTAAATCTACACCTGAAGGTGCGCGTGATTTTCTTGTTCCCAGTCGACTGAATGCGGGTCAATTTTATGCCTTGCCGCAATCTCCTCAGCTTTTTAAGCAATTGCTGATGGTTTCTGGCTTTGATCGTTATTTTCAGATTGTCCGTTGTTTTCGCGATGAAGATTTGCGTGCAGACCGTCAACCGGAATTCACTCAGGTCGACCTTGAAATGAGTTTTGCTGATGAAGAACAGGTTATGCAGCTTTCTGAAGCGTTAATGGCCAATCTCTTTAAGCTTGTCTTAAACCGAGACCTGCCACTACCTTTCCCGAGAATGACTTGGACAGAATCTATGGAGCGTTTTGGTGTAGATAAACCAGATACGCGTTTTGGAATGGAACTTGTCAATATTACGGATCTGGTCAAAAATTCAGGATTTAAGCTTTTTGCCCAGGCTAAACTGGTCAAAGCCATGAAAGTGGAAGGGGGCGAAGCTTTTACGCGTAAGGAAATTGAAGAGTACACGAACTTTGTCTCTGCCTATGGAGCCAAAGGACTAGCATGGATCAAAATTAAGGCTGATGAATGGCAGTCGCCCATAGCAAAATTTCTTTCAGAAGAAGAGCGGAGAGGAATTGCCGAGCGTCTAGGTCTTCAAACTGGTGATATTGTCTTTTTCCAGGCTGCAGAACCTAGTGTGGTCAATGCTGCACTCGGCAATCTCAGAGTGCATATTGCCCGTGAGAAACAGCTCGTTCCAGAAGATTCCTACAATTTCCTTTGGATTACGGATTTTCCGCTCTTCGAATACAGTGAAGAAGAAAAACGTTTTGTTTCCTGTCATCATCCCTTTACATCACCTAAAGAGGGGCATCTTGATCGTATGGAGAGCGATCCAGCTAATACCTTTGCCAGGGCCTACGACATGGTTTTGAATGGCAATGAGGTAGGAGGCGGCTCTGTACGTATCCATACCAGTGAAGTACAGCGGAAAATGTTCAAAGCCCTTGGATTTACTGAGCAACAGGCAGAAGAACAGTTTGGTTTCTTTATGCGCGCTTTGGAACATGGTGCGCCGCCACATGCCGGCCTCGCTTTTGGGCTTGATCGTCTTGTGATGCTGCTTTCTGATTCCACAAGTATTCGTGAAGTCATTGCTTTTCCCAAGACTCAGAAGGCTACGTGTCTGATGACCGGTTCACCTTCTGTCGTTTCGGCCAAGCAGTTACGTGAACTCAATCTGCGGCTGCGTGAACAAGCTAAAGAAGAGACCAAAAACAGCGGAACAAATTCATGATTTTAGATATTGTGAGTTATCCTGATCCTAGGTTGAAAACGGTCTGCACACCTGTGGAAAGCGTCAATCAGGGCCTGCGGCTGTTGGCGGACAATATGCTTGAGACAATGTATGCCGCCCCAGGTGTTGGTTTGGCAGCTCCACAGGTGGGTCGCTTCATTCGTATGGTCGTGGTCGACTATAGCTCTAAAGAAGAAGTACGTATGCCCCGCGTTTTGATTAATCCACAGCTCGAATTGCAGGGAGAGCTGATTGTTAGCGAACGCGAAGGTTGTCTATCCGTACCCATGGGATATCGGGCCAATGTTCAAAGATATAGTCGCATACATCTCACTGCCCGCGATCTTGACTGGAACCTCATTGACGAAGAGCTTGAAAACTTTCCGGCAATTGTTGTGCAGCATGAGACCGATCATCTTGACGGTGTGCTTTTTATTGATCGCATCAGCCGTCTGAAGCGTACCTTCTTTGATAGTAAGGTTAAGAAATGGATGCGCAAGCAAAAAAATACCGCATAGTTTTTATGGGAACTCCGCCTTTTGCGGTGCGTATTCTTGAGCACCTTGCCAACTGGCCGCATGGTGAGATTGTGGCAGTCTATACGCAACCTGATCGGCCCGCCAAAAGGGGGAAGAAACTCTGCCCTTCCGCTGTCAAGGAAGCGGCCATTGCCCATGATTTTCCTGTGTTGCAACCCTTCAATTTTAAGGACCAAGCCAATGTTCAGCAGTTAGCTGCTTTGCATCCTGATTTTCTTGTGGTTGCAGCCTATGGTCAGATTTTGCCGGCAAATGTTTTGGCTATACCTGTTTTTCCTCCGCTTAATGTGCATGCTTCCCTTCTTCCCAAATACCGTGGGGCCGCGCCTGTACAACGTGCTATTATGGAGAACTATGGGGCTGATGCCCAAACAGGCGTTTCCATTATGCAGATGGTAGAAGCGCTTGATGCCGGTCCGGTCTTTTTGCAGAAGGCTATTGCCATTGGTGAAAAAACAAGCGACGAGCTTTTTGAGGAAATAGCAGAACTCGGTGGCAAGGCTTTACTAGAAGTTCTTTTGGCTTTTCTTGAGGGCAAAGCACAGAGTCTGCCGCAGGATGACAGTCAAGCAAGTTATGCCCCAAAAATAGATAAATCAGCTGGTGTTGTGCATTGGGATGCAACTTTTGATCAGGTCCATGCGCAGATTCGAGCTGTCACGAGTGTTCCAGGAGCACGTACCGTGCTTACCATCGATCAAACACACTCCTATGACGTTTTTTTGCTACCTGGACGTCGTGGATCATTGTGTAGCGGTACAGCCTGCGGTTCAGTGCGTTTTGACGATGAAGGCCTAGCCATAGCCTGCAGTGATTACTGGTACCGAGTCGACAAGGTCAAACCGCAGGGCAAGGCTTTTATGTCATCAAAATCTTTTGCCAACGGCTATCTTCGGAAAAAATCAAACTGATTTCAGAACGACAAAAAGCGACTTTCTTGGAAAGCCGCTTTCTTTTTTATTATGAGCCAAGAGCAATCTATAAGCTTTTTTAAGGGCAGAGAAGATGTCCGCAATGCCTGCCTTCTCGTTTTGCGCCTGCTTGATGATGGTTGGCTGATACAAGAAGCTCTCTCCCGGGCCTATGCCGATTTTTCTCTGAACACAAAGGATCGTCATCTGCTTTCGGAGCTGGCTTTTGGTATTCTGCGCAACGAGGACCGCTTGGAGTTTATTCGGAATACATTTTTGCAAAAACCAGAACGTTTGCCAGTCCCCTTTCTGCATATTCTGAACATTGCTATCTATTCTCTGCTCTTTCTTGAGCGTTTACCTCATTATGCGGTTTTTTCCTCAGCGCAAAAAGAGATAACCCGTCTTTTTGGTCTCAAGCTTGCGCGTTTGGCCATTGCGGTTTTGCACCGTATAGTGAATGAGAGAGCAAACTTTCTTGATCCCTCTGCCTATCTTAAGCAAGAAGACCCCGCACCCTTGCGTCAGATGCTTGCGCTTGCCCGCTACTACAGCCTGCCGTATTGGCTTTTGCATTACTGGCAGGAGGTTTACGGTACAGCGGCTTCTCTGCATTTATGTCGCAGATCCTCATCAAGGCCAGCTTCGGGTCTTTTAGTCAATGCTCAAATCCCTTCTGCAGAAACTTTTTGCCATTTGCTCGCAAGGAAATTGCCCACTGCAAGAACTATTGGAGCCTGGGGCTTTTCTTTGTCTGATCATTCTCTTTGGCAGGCTTTTCCAGCTGAGCAGGTCTCTCAATGGCATACTCAGGGGCGATTTTCCTGGCAATCTCCGGGCTCTCTAGCTGTGGTTGAACAGCTTGGTTTGCGTCACTGGCAAAGACCTGTTTGGGATATGTGTGCTGGCTTTGGCGGGAAAAGCGCATTGCTTGCGCAATGCGGTGTTCCTATTGCCTTGTGTACGGATACGGCGAGAAAACGTCTTCAGGCGTTACTGCCGGAATTTTTGCGGCGTGCTTTGCCGGTACCCTTGGTTTGTTTGGCCGATGCTGCAAAGCCACCTTTGTCAAGCTTTGACGGGCATATCCTTTTGGATGCTCCCTGTAGTGGTCTCGGTATTCTCAATAGACGACCCGATTTGCGGCGTAAGCGCAAAAATAAACGTTGCTTGCGTCTTTTTCCCAAGACACAAAGGGTTTTGCTTGAAAAGGCTGTAGAGCTATTAGCTCCTGGCTGTGAACTGGCCTACATTACCTGTACCCTCAACCCCTGCGAAAACGAACAGTTGATTGCACAGGTTTTAGAAGACCATCCCCATCTTGAGATCCGTTGTCTCTGGCAGACTCCGCACGATGACGAAGTTTTGGAAGGTATGTTTGGAGTGCTTTTACGCAGACCTTGCCTGTGAGCATTTAGCAGCCACTGTCCAGTGAAGCGCCCAATTTGAGAAGGATTTTTTGGAGTTCTTCGGCATTAGCGTAAGTTATGGTGATTTTGCCGTGATTTTCGTTTCCACGGACCTGTGTACCGCAGTTAAGAACTTTAGAAAGAATATTCTCAAGTTTCTCAGAGAGTTCGTTTTTGCGACTGGCTTTTTCCTTTTTATTTGCTCTTTCCGTGCCATTTTCCTGATCTTGATTTGCTTCTTCAGCTTTTTGCCAAGGAAAATGTCCTGTATTTTTCCATGTACTGACAAGTTCTTCACTCTCTCTTACGGAAAGATGATTTTCCGTAATATACTTGCGGACATTTTCCGCAAGCTCAGTGTCAGTAATGGCCAGAAGGGCTCGAGCATGGCCAGCAGTGAGAAGACCGCTGCTGACGTCACTTTGTGCCTCTGCGCTCAATTGCAAGAGTCTGAGGGCATTAGCTACAGAGGAGCGACTTTTCCCCAGTTTTGCGGAAAGCATTTCTTGTGTCAGATTGAGCGTATCGCGGAGTTTTTTTAAGGCGTGAGCCTCTTCCATGGGATTGAGATCTTCCCGTTGAAGATTTTCTATGAGGGCTGCGGTCATGACCTCTTCATCACTTAACGCTTTGATGAAAACAGGCACATGGCTTAATCCCGCCTTTTGAGCCGCACGCCAGCGTCTTTCTCCGGCTATGATTTGATAACTGTTGTCAGCAAGCTCTCGTACCAGCAGAGGCTGAATGATACCCTGATTTTTGATGGATTGGGCAAGTTCGTCGAGGTTTTCTTCATTGAAGTCGTGACGGGGCTGCCACGGATTGGGCTTCAGTAGCTCAATGGCAATTTCGGAATTTTCTCCTTTTTTTTGAGGGGCTACTTCCATATCCTCGAGAAGAGCCGTCAGTCCTCTGCCGAGTTTTGGAGATGTGGACATGTGAGGTATCCTTTTTCGTGACAGAATGTCTGTAGCGGCGAAAGAGTCCGCTATCACTCTTTTTGATGATTGAAGTTTTTTGTCTTCAGTGATAGCTGAAGGCAATCTTAGACAACGAAAGCAAATTATTATTCTCTGTTCAGCCAGTTTTCAGCTGTCAAGTACGGCATTCATGCTCCAGAGGCCATTCTCTCTGCCGTATTTTTACGAGAAGGAGAAGTATCTCCATTCGCGCAGCTGAGCAGACAAAATACTATGCGACACTATGTTTCCCTATGTGTTAGGATCGACACTTTCGATCAATTCGCCTTGCCTTACGCTCTGTCATAACATATAGCGCCAATTCAATATTTCGTCTCTTTATTTTTGCTACTATAGGAGGCAGCGTGATCTTTCGGTCTGATCAGTCTTGCTCTTTGAGAGTGAGCTGTCCGGGATTCAACGCTGAAGAATGTTTGTGAAAAATGCTATTCTTTATTTGGTGGATGAGGCCGGTGTGATCAAGGGGGTGCAGCTTTCCCCTGAGCTTTGGAAAAAAGCAGAAAAGCTTGTTCTGCCACTTCTTGAAGAGCACGATGCCAGTGAAATTCAGCGTGACGGGCCGTTGAAAGATTTCCAAACGCTTATGGAATACTGGGATTTTTCCTATCCCTATTCACCAAAAGTTCGCTGTCCTCACTGTGGGGCAGCCTGTGACGATTGGCGTTCAGATGAGAATCATACGTTTATTCTCAATAATGCCAATCTTGGTGGTCTTTTGGTTTTTCACTGTACGCGCTGTGGTACAACCATCCGCCATAAGCATTTCAAAGATCATGTGAGTATCGAGCACAGTATTCCAGCAAAGTACAAGAAAAGCTGATTACTCAGAACGTGCTCTCAGCACGATTTCTTTGGCTAAGCCTATATAGGCCTCGGCTCCTTTCGATTTTACATCATAGTGAATGATGGATTTTCCGTGGCTCGGAGCTTCAGAAAGCCGTACATTTCTCGGAATGACTGTTTCAAAGAGCTGATCAGGAAAACATTTTCGTACTTCCTGAGCCACTTCACGGGTAATTTTATTGCGTGAATCGTACATGGTGAGCACGACACCCAACATGCTGAGTTGTGGATGCAGCCTTTTTTTGACCAGATCGATGGTCTTGAGCAGTTTGACGATGCCTTCGAGGGCAAAAAATTCGCACTGTAGAGGAATCAGCACTTCGTTAGCCGCACAGAGGGCATTGAGTGTTAGAAGACCAAGGGATGGCGGACAGTCAATGAAAATATATTCATAATTTTTACTCAAGCATTTCAAACATTCTGCCAGAAAAAATTCACGCCCTATTTTGTCCACAAGTTCGAGCTCTGCGCCAACCAGATTTGTACTTGCGGGAATGATGTCCAAAAAGCTGCTGCGAGTCTTGTGCACACTTTGCATTATTTCTTCCGGTTTATAGAGGCAAGTGTACAAATCCTTTTCCACAGCGTTTTGTTCCAGGCCAAGACCGCTTGTGCTGTTGGCCTGTGGATCGGCATCAATAAGCAAAACCGTTTTCTCCATGACAGCCAAAGCCGCTGAAACATTGATGGCTGTTGTTGTTTTGCCTACGCCGCCTTTTTGATTTGCAATGGCGATGATGCGAGTCACGAAGTTTTCTCCCCAGGGCATTGTGTAAAATTTGAGATTGTTTCACGTGAAACAATGTTTTTTTTAAGTGGGTGAACTGTAAAAAAGAGCATTGCTAAAGTCAAGTAGACCTTATGGTTTTTTGAGCCGTTTTAATTGGATTTTCTCTTGAATCTCTGCATAGAGTGTATTGCTTATTTTTCAAAGAGAGAGGGGAGTAGCCCCGGGAATTTACTGACCGCGCTCTCAAGATCGCTTGATACGGTTTACACTTTCTGAGAATCAATACGCCGATTAGGGAAAGGGGTTCAGCCCAGCTTGTGTCGCTCAAAACCGGCTCATGAGATTGACAAATTATACTGAAACTTCATAGATAAGGATCTTAAGAACATTTTGTCACAATCCTGCTTTTGTTTTTCTGCAATCATACTGTTTTGCTTGGCTTTTTTTTTTGTACCGTAGGATCTTTGCTATCAAAGTCAGCTATTGAGCTTGCTGCGAGTACAGCCGGAGAAAAGATGGATACCATTCATGTGCTTCTCGTTGATGATGAACTCGAGGTTTCTCGTATTCTTTCCAAGCGACTTACCAGACGAGGCTATAGCTGTGAATGTGCCGCGAACGGTCGTGAGTGTCTTGAGAAAATGCAGATTCAACGGGCAGACATTGTTATCCTTGATGTGAAGATGCCAGTGATGGATGGGCTTGAAACGCTCCCTCTGCTTTTGGAAAAATATCAAGGTTGCAAAATTATTTTGCTTTCCGGTCATGCTGATATGCAGATTGCCGTTCAGGCCATGAGCCTTGGGGCATTTGGGTATCTCATGAAGCCTGTGGATTTTGATGAATTGCTTTTCAAGATTGAAGATGCTGTGCAGCAGTTGGAACTTGAAAAATGAAGTTAGGCGACATAAGAAACCCCATGAAGGATCACATGACTTTACCCATGTGCCCCATGTGAGGCTTCACAAGAAGTGCTGAATTTGTGTTGTTTTGACATTTTGTTCGACAATTTCCCAACGAAACGGAGTGGGGGAGGTATGGTGAAATCCTGGCTGATGGTCGGCTTCATTCTTGTTATGAGCGTTTCTCTGAGCATTCAAGCCCATGCTGAAGAGCCTATGGGCAAGCAGGAACTCCAAAAATTTATACTCGATACGATACGTCAGAATCCCCAAGTGCTCATTGATATCTTGCGCAATAATAGTGAGACAGTCCTCGATATTGCTCAAGAAGGAAGCAATCAGCGACGTATTCATACCTTGCAGAAGCAATGGCAGAAAGACCTTGGAGAAAAAAAGACGTTGCGTACTGCGGACCGCCCAGTTCTTGGTGAGAAAGATGCGCCGGTACGCATAGTTGCCTTTTCGGATTTTACCTGCCATTACTGTCAGGCATCGAAATCCGTTGTGGATAGTATTCTTCAGGAATTTAAAGGGAAGGTTTCTTTTCAATTCAAAAGTATCCCTTTTGAGGAAAAAGGTCCTTCGGCTTTAGCTGCCATCTGGTTTTTGGCGATTTCACTGCAGGATGAAGCTAAGGCCTGGCAATTCTATAATTTGATGTTTGATGAAAGTGACAAGCTAAAAGCTGAGAATGAACGTTTTCTGCGTAAGACAGCCAAAGATCTCAAGTTGAATATGTCCAAGCTGGAGAACGATGTACGCTCCAATAAAAAGATCAAGACCTTATTGCGAGAAGACCGTGAAGATGCTGACAAGTTGAATGTTGAAGGCACTCCTTGCTTTTTTGTAAACAATATTGTCGTGCGCGGAGCTCAGCCTCTTGAATTTTTCCGTTTGGCCGTGAAAATGGCTTTAAGCGACGCCAAAAAGTAAATTAGAGCAAAAAAAAGCCCCCGAAGAGGGGGCTTTTTTTTGCTCAATCTATCAGCTAGGCGGTTTGACTGGAGCGTCTCAGGAAACGTCCCATCCAAGTCCGTAATTGCTCGAGGTCAGCCTGTTGATTCTTTTCTGAGGCATCAAGGAGAATGGAGAGCTTGGAGACTTCTTTTTGCAAATCCGCAAGACTTTTGGCATGAGCCTCGTTGACCATACTATTGGAGCAGAGATGTGAGGTCAACATATTCAGCATCTTCGCAATACCTTCCAGGGCCTGCGTTTGACGCTCCATGAAATTCAAAGCAATGGGAGGAAAGATTTGTTCAGCATGCAAGGCAACTGGCTTGGGAACCTCAAGAAACTCCTCTTCGCGAACACTCAAGGCATTGCGGGGAAACCGGATGGCCAGTGCATCTTCCACGGCATTGGCTGTACGCGATTTTTTCATTTCTTCGAGGATAGCCGAGATGACATCAATGGTGGTTTTGCGATAACGCCGTCTGCGACCTTCGCCAACACTGGGAATATACTCCGCAAAGCGCTTACAATAATAACGGCAGGTGGATTCGGGAAGAGAAAAATGTCGGGCAATGTCCGCAATGCTGAAAAGTTGATCGTCGCTGGCTGCTGTGGTCATGGGCTCCCCCTTTGCTCTCCTTAGATTTTTTTTAGATAACTGGATAGCAAAAGAAAAGCAAGGGGAATAGAAAAATTTTTCTTCTAGTACCTTGTTGAAATTTCTAGATTTCTCCTCGCAAAGAACGACAATAGTGTTACGGAATTTCTTTTGCGGTCAGCGAATGATGCGCCGAACAGCAATCAACCTTTCCTTCCAGTAGATATTATTCACACTGTCGACCTTGACCTTTTTTCCTTTTGATGGGCTATGGATAAAGTTGTTGTTACCCATACAAATGCCAGTGTGTAGTCCTCGTGGACTCTGGGCGACTTTAAAGACGAAGATGTCGCCCTCGCGAGCATATTTTTTGGAAATAGCCTTACCGACCTTGGCCTGCTGAGTGCTAATGCGAGGGATTTGATAGCCATTTTTGCGATAAACCCAGTAAAGAAGGCCAGAACAGTCAAAACCCTTGGATGGGGAAGCTCCTCCACTACGGTAGGATTTGCCAATTTGATTGTATGCTGTTTTGACAACCTTACGAGCGTCAGCTGGGATTGGGTCACTTTCTTGTGTCTGAAAAAGTCCGCAGGCACAGAGATTGAGACAAAGCAGCATAAGCAGGCCGAGCCTGAGTATAAGGCAACCTGTTTTTTGTCTGTGAATGCCTGACATATGGACCTCACTAGGTTTCTGAGCAGAGGGATCCTGTAGAGTTGAGCGTCTTTTTGGATTTGTGTCTTGCCACTTATTGGAAAACACGCTATTAGGCAAAAAAATTGAGCCAGAAGGGTGAGCGTTCTTGCTCCGTTATGGTTGCGGTGTTTTCGTTGAATTTCTTATCGGCGAATTCCTTTTTTTCTTGCGTTTGACCTTCGTCGTTTTTTTAAAAAAACGGCAATGTTCTGCGTTGAACATTGCCGCTGCTTCCGAAGGTTGTTTTGTTCTCTCTAACGAAAAACCGACGTACTTGCTGCAAAAGACAAGTACGTTTTGCTCACGGACACACTTATGAAGATCACTGTGAAGGGTATTGTTGTTTCAGTACCCGTTGATGGCAGACAGACGAGAATTGCTGTAGCTCAGGATGGTGACGAATACCGCATCTTGCCGAGGGCTGCCGGCATTGATCTCGAAGACGAGATTAATGTTTCTGTGGAAGTCAGAGGAGAACTGCTCGAAGAAGACGAAGTCAAGTATCTGACGGTCAGATCCTACAAAGTTCTTGAAGACGATGCCTGGGACGAGGACAATCGTTGACCCAAGAGCGTTCAGTTCAATAAGCTGCCGACAACCTGTATTTTGCGGGTTTTTTCCGTGACACGGCTTTTTTTGAAGTATTCTTGAATACCTTCAAAAAATGACGAGACTGTCATGGCTCTTCTTTTCCCGTAGAGCATACGTGATTCTGCTCTGCTGACGTAGAGCAGTCGGCTGGCCCTGGTGATGCCCACATAGCACAGACGTGCCTCTTCTTTTTTTTGTCTTTCCCGTTCCTCTTCATTTTGTCTGCACGCTGCAAAAGACGACAGATCGGCAGGCAGAATGCCCTCCTCCATCGCCGGTAAGAAAACTGCCTGAAATTCCAAGCCCTTGGCTGCGTGCAGTGTCAGAAGACGCACGGCCTCACTTTTTTCTCGATAGTTTTCTTCATTCTTAAGCCATAGCAATTCCTGAAAGAATTTTTCCCAGTCTCCACACTCCCTCCACATTTGACAGAGCTTGCGAAAGGCTGTGCTCTTGCCGGGCTGATAGCCGCTCCAGCTTTGCGTTTCAAGCCATGGGAGCATGGCTTCCGGCTTGGGCAGGGCATTTTTGTCAAAAGGGAAAGACGGTGACTGCTGGGTCGGGTCGAGAAGCTCCAAAAGCTGCTCGATACAGCTATCATGCCAAAACGCATCAACAGCTGGACAGAAGACAGGAATGCCGGCAGCTGTGAGACTTTTCGCAATGGGTGGCATAAGCTGTTTAAAGCGTACGAGAACCGCAATATCGCTTGGAGCGAGTACTTCGTCCTCTGTCTTTTGGCTATCTTCAAGGCTGTGAGAACTTTTACCCAGCAGCTGGGAAATCGTGCGGGCTATCCAGCGGCTTTCGGCCTGCTCGTCGGCTACCTGGCAGAAATGCAGTTGACAGGAAAGATTCTTGGCAGCCATCAGCTTTCCGCAATGCGGTGTTTGTAAGAGGCTCTGAGCCGTGTTGAGTATTTCTTGTGCTGACCGGAAGCTTTGGTCGAGTTTTCGGACGTACAGATTCGGCCAGAGTCTGCGCAAGGCCAGTTCTATGTTTTCTACAGATCCTCTGAAGCCGTAGATGGCCTGATCGGGATCGCCGATGCCAAAGAATCCTGAGCCATTTGGCGGAAGTAGGGTTTTGATCAATGCCAGATTGAGCGGTGAGCAGTCTTGAATCTCGTCCACAAGCACAGCCGAAAACTGGCTTGGTTGCGCTTGGAAAAAAGCGAGCGCGGACTCCACAAGTTGCGTGAAATCGCAGATCTGATGGTCTGAAAGGGATTTTTGGGCCGCAAGGTAATTGGCAAAAAGCCTTGCGTAGTCGCTAGCGTCCAAGCGGCATTCTTCCCGCAATCTGTTGATTATCTCCCAGATTTTACGTCCCTCAGTCTTGTCGAGGGTGGGATTGGCGTGGAGAAAGAGGCGCAATGCGGAATCTTCACTTTGCAGCAAAAGATCCGGCTTTGCTTGCCTCAGGATTTGGTAGCAGAAGGCATGGAGGGTGGTGCAGACTGGCAAATTGTCGTGGCCAAGCTGTGTCATGAGGCGCTTGCGCATCTCTTCGGCAGCTCTGCGGGTGAAGGTGATAGCCAGGATCTTTTCTGCTTTGTGTCCTTGCTCCAAAAGATAGCCAATGCGCCCCATCAGCAAATGGGTTTTGCCACTGCCAGGGCCTGCCAGAACCAGCGTCGGAGCCAGCGAAGTCTGTATGGCTGCCTGTTGCGCCTGAGAATAGACGCATTTTGCAGTCTGGGGTGTTTTGCTTTTGTTTTGTAGCGCCTGAAAACGTAAGAGCTCAGAGAGATTTTCCTGACTTGGGGATCTTGAGCTATCGGTTTGCCTTGATGTTGCCGTTTGCTTCGGCAAAGCTTCCGTAAGCAGACTTTGCGTTCCAGGCACTGCGTAGATGGACTTTTTTCTGCCCCTTTGTGCTTGCTCTTCGTCCGTAAAAATTCGTACTCTGCCAAACTCTCCGTCGTAGCCGGCCTTGAGCTGCACTTGACCCTGACGGAGCCGACCGCAGGCAATTGCCAGATCCTGGCTATAACTGGATAGATCTGTAAGAGGCACTTGCAGCAGAATGTCCAGTTCAGAACCCAAGCTCGCGAGCATGCGGCCATATTCTGTCTGCACCTTGCGTGAGGTAGGACCAACATTGAGGATTTCAGCAATCATTTCTTGCAAAGGCATAATGGACTGAAAACGCGGTTCCAGTGGAGGCGAGGCAGGGCTCGTGCGATCGGCCAATTCCATGACGCGGTGGAGAACCCCAATGGTTAGCGGCTTGTGGCAGACCGGACAGATATTTTGCAGTTCACGAGTTTCCAGAGGATTGAGTGAAACATGGCAGGCACGGTGTCCGTCAAGATGGTACTTGCCCTCTTCTGGAAAAAACTCCATCGTTCCCAGAAAACGACAGGAGAGTTCATCCTGTTTGGGATCGCGCCTAGCTGAAGCCTTGAGCGCTGAAAAAATACCCGCAAAGCTTGGCTTGCCGGCAAATATATTGGCTTCGCGAGCGAGCTTGCTGCCTGAATGCGCATCGGAATTGGAGATGAGCGCGTAACCGTCAAGTGCACTGATATAGCGGTTCATGAGAGGGTCTGAGGACAAGCCGGTTTCCAAGGCAAAAATCTCTTGGGTGAGATCTTCAAAGCACTCTTCAATTCGGTCAAAGCCTGAGCGTGAGCCAAAGAGAGCAAACCAGGGCGTCCAGATATGGGCAGGTACGAGCACCGCGTTTGGCACGATCTCAAGTGTCAGTTCCAAGAGTATCTTGGGATCAAGACCAAGAATGGGGCGTCCGTCAGAAGCAATATTGCCGAGTTTTTCCAGCCGCTTGGCCAGAAGGTCGGCGTCTTCCAGACTCGGGAGATAGACAAGGGTGTGTACTTTGCGTACACGCCCTTTCTTTTTGTAGATGGAGCTGATTTCTGTTTCAAGGAGGAAAAGTGGATCTTGTTTTGTCTCAAGACAGGTTTTTTCAGGCAGAAAGGGGAGCTTTTCACGGGCAACGGCAAGTTTGTACAATCCACTGTCTTCATCGCGTACTAGTTGTTCGCGCATTTCTTTACGCCAGGCAGGGTGAACACAGTCTCCAGTTGCGATGACGTTGAGGCCTTTGGCGCGCGCCCAGGCATCGAGATTGCGAGCAGAAAGATCCTTGCTCGTGGCAAGGGAAAAACGCGAATGAATGTGCAGATCAGCGAGAAAGGTCATGGCAGCTCTGTGAAGGCTTGATAGACTCCCTGACACAGGGGCCTCAGATTATTTTTGATGGCCTGCACCCAGCCATGGGCAAAAGCTAAGTGCGGAGTCAGAAAATTTCTGTTCTCCTTGTCTTGTGTGCAGTACAAGTGGGGGCAAAAGATCACACTGGCATTTTGCGTCTTTGCAGGCACAGACGAGCACGCGTTTCCCAGGGGAGTCGGGAAAACTGGCCACAGGTAAAAGTGTTCGCAGGCAGAGACGGTATTTGGCAAGTTTGACAGTCAGCAATTGCAGTTTGTAGGCCGGATAGATGCAGAAAAATAAGCTGTGGTGTTGGAGTAGGCGGCTTGCTTGCTCAGTGAACAGCTCAAGAGCCTCATCACCGCGTTGGGCACTATTGCGCAGACAATGCGGTGAAGGTCGGCCTTCCCCGTTTTGGAAATACGGGGGATTGGCGAGTACAGCCGTAAACGCTCCGTGGTAGGGAACAAGATTTTGCTTCTTTGTTAGGTCAGACTGTACGATCTTCAGGCGATGAGCTAGGCCAAGGTTTTTGAGATTGGTTTCTGCGCAATGGATGTGCTGGGCCTCTTTTTCAAAGCCAATCCCTTGCAGCTCATTGCGCAAAAGCGCAAGACCGCAAAGTGCAGCGGCACAACCACAGCCAAGTTCCGCTACGCTGAGCGACCTGGGGGGGAGAAAACGGTCCGCAAAGCTCGCAAGCAGCAAGGTATCACTGGCAAAATGACAATTCTCAACCTGTGAAAGGCCACGAGGAAAACGCTGTTGCGTTTGGGCATCGTTGAAGACGTTCATACTAGAGCAATGGCTGTTCCCAATTGAAAAGACCTGGACGTGCCGCAGCACCTTCTATGGGCGGATCATTTTCTGAAAGCGTGGCAAAAAAGCTATAGCCAGCGCTCAGCAGTTCACTTTCCTTTTCTTTGAGATTCAGGGGCCAGGCCGGATAGATCCAGGTGTTTTGCCCGTAGTTGCGTGCCCAGAACATTTCCCCCTTGGGGCTGGAAAAGGGCACGTTCTGTTTGAGCCCCAGCAGACCGAAGCGGCTGATCCCTACGGGCCAGAAGCCTTCAAGGACTAGGCCAAGAGGCAGTGGGCTAAGTCGAGGCAGGGCCAGAAGATCCTTTTTCCCCAGTTCTGGGCTGATGAAGGCTGCTTTGAAGCCCATCCGGGCTAAGAATTGGAGCGTGAAGACATTGGCAATATTACAGAAGGGGCCGGCCACAAGATCCGCCCCCGCAGGCAGTATTTCCGGAAAAAAGGCTCTTTGCCAAGGCGCATTGGCCACGAAATGTCGAGAGCCGTCGCGCCAGAGGTGCTGAATGATGCGTCCAAGCTTTGCCGATTCATCAGGCCAGACAACAGGTGGAAGCCACCAGAACACTCTGCGTGCCACAGTGCGTGAGATCTCAGCGGTTTTCGGTGTCAGCCAGAGGGCAAGCATATTGCGTGAGCCTGCCCGATTATCCTTGCCTCTGGGAATTGTGGCAAGAACATGCATATCTGGTCTGCGCCGGCTTTTCTGCGGTGCTGGGAGTTCGAGGCGGAGATCACAAGGAGAGGTCTTGCGACCAGGATAGTTACGCCGTTTTTCTTCATAGCGGGCCAGTGCTTGCACCAGACGAGGTTCACGTCGATCAATGAGATAGACCGGTGTGCCTTCTGGGGGAAGCTTTTTTCCTCGAAAGGGCAGGATTGTCACGGCGTCTGCAGCTCCGTTGCGCGGAAGCCGCAGGGTTTCATGCCAGCGCTGATCCTCTGAGCCAATGCGAAGGAAATCTTTGGCTTTGAGATCCGTGGCGGGTCTCAGCAGAAGCTTTTCACCTGAACGTTGAATTTTACCCAGAAGTAGGCCTGAGCCTGTGTAACCGCCGGGATTGGTGGGTATGCGCTGGCGTTTTGGCAAAAAGCGGGCCTGTGTTCCAGGCCTGCCGAGTGCCATGGTCAAAAGCTCTTGGGCTTCTTTCTGTGCTGCAGGATCAACAGCATGATCTCTGAGCAATTTGTAGGCTGCTACACAGTGATAGACATAGTGAGGTCCCTTTTTGCGACCTTCGATTTTCCAAGAAGCGAGATGGGGTATAGAGAGAAGGGTTTTGCTGATACAGGCCAGAGAGAGATCCTGGCAGGAAAAAAATTGGCTGGCTTTGCCTTTTTTTGAGATTCTTTTGGGATGACTGCTCTGACCAATTTGGTAGGCTCGACGACAGGGTTGAACGCAACGTCCGCGCAGACCACTTTTGCCACCCAGATAGCTCGACCAGTAGCAGCGCCCGGAAACACAAAAACAAAGCGCTCCGTGTACAAAAAGTTCAAGATCTAAATTGTCAGGGCAGCGTTCAGCCATCAGACGTACTTCGTCCAGAGAAAGCTCGCGTGGCAAAATGACACGTGAAACGCCAAGGGCTGGAAGCAGGCGCAACGTTTCTGGATGCGTGACATTGGCCAGCGTCGAGAGAAAAAGGCCTCCTGAAAAACCGGCGGCTTTGGCAATGGTCAGGACAGCGGGGTCTTGGATGATCAATCCATCGCAATGCACCTGGTCTTCTAGGCGTTTAATCAGGCGAAAGCATTGATGACACTCTTCTTGTTTGATCAGAGTGTTCATAGTGATATAGACGCGAGCGCCTTCGTCATGAGCGAGGTCGCATAGTCCAGAGAGCTCTGTCAGACCGAAGTTCTCCGCTTCCATGCGCGCAGAAAAATTCTTTAGTCCGAGGTAGAGCGCATCGGCTCCTGCTGCCAGCGCTGCCAGAAAGCATTGGCTGTCGCCGACCGGTGCCAAGATTTCCGGTTTACGCAAAGTATTTTCTGATACTTGTGACATGGCAAAAAACTCAAAGTGCTGTAACAGTCGTAGACAAAGATGATTATCAGGTCCTGATGAATTCGGCCAGCTGGCGGATACGGGCTTTAAGATGGCTCATTCTGAAAATAGTCCTGTTATTGTCTATGGCATGGAAAAGAGCTTGACGTTCTCCAACGAGTACGACGAGTTTTTTTCCACGTGTCACGGCGGTATAGAGGAGATTTCTCTGCAGCATCCACCGGTGAGCCATGACCAGGGGAATGACCACGGCAGGATATTCAGACCCCTGCGATTTATGAATGGAAATGGCGTAGGCGGTAATTAAGGCATCCAATTCTGAAAAATCATACTCCGCCTTGAGCTCATCAAATTGTACCGTAAGCCTTCTTGCCTTGGTATTGAGATCGATAATGGTACCGATGTCGCCGTTAAACACTTCTTTTTCATAATCGTTGCGAATCTGCATGACCTTATCATACAAACGGAACTCGCCATTGGTCCTTTGCACCTTGTACTTCTGAGGATTGAGTGCGTCCTGCAGCTTGCGGTTGAGCGCAAGCACTCCGCAATCTCCCTTGCGCATGGGGCTGAGTACCTGGATGTCGTTGACATCAAAATGATAGTAGGCGGGAAGCCTCATGCTGACAAGATCGCTGATGGTTTGAGCCAAATGCGTTGGATCATCTTCTTCGATAAAATAGAAATCTGTGCGATTTTTATGGTCGTTTTTGAAGGGAGGAATTTCACCTTGGTTGATCATGTGGGCATAGCGCACAATGGCGCTTTCTTCTGACTGACGGAAGATGTGAGTCAGTTTGACCACGGGCACAATGCCTGAACCGATAATGTCAGAGAGAACCATGCCTGGCCCCACAGAGGGCAATTGAAAGATATCACCCACAATGATCACAGTTGCACCGAGAGGCACAGCACAGAGCAGGTGATAGAAAATACTCACATCCATCATTGAGGCTTCATCAACGATCAAAACGTCACAAGCAATGGGATTGTTTTCATCGTATTCACAGATATTGCCAGAAGCTGAGAACTTCAGCAGTCGATGTATGGTTTTTGCCGTTCGTCCTGTGGCTTCCTGCATGCGTCTCGCTGCTCGGCCAGTGGGGGCGGCAAGTTCAATTCTTGCCTTCTGTGTTTCGAAGAGATGGATGATCGCATTAATGATCGTCGTTTTGCCTGTACCGGGGCCACCGGTGATTACCAGCATTTTTGACTCAGCGGCCATAATCACCGCTTCACATTGCTCGGGGGCGAGCACGAATTCTTCTTTTTTGATGATGTTTTCTGCGATAACTTGAGGATTTCGCAGTGTAATGGATTTCGGCGCACAGAGGATATTCAGGATATTTTCAGCGATTTTGTTTTCAAAATGGTGGTAAACGGAAAGAAAAACAGCTGTCAGTTTTGTTCCGAAATCGTCCTCAATCTCCTCACAGACAATGCGATTTTCTGCTTCGAGGCTTTGGAAAAGTTGGTCACAATCTGGAATTGCCTGCGCAGCGCTTCCCGCTTTTGGCAGATCCTCTTGCCATTCTTCTTCGGGCTCAACTTCAGCATCTCTGTTTTGCCCTGTTTGCCAGCTGCTTTGGCTAAGCAGTGAAGACAGACGATCTTCAAGCAAGTCCTTGGGCTGATAGAGATGGCCATGACTGGCGGCCTGGCGTAAGAGTGTAATCAGGTAAGCTTTTTGCCGCAGAGGATGATCTTTGGCGAGGTTCAGACTGGCTGCCAGAGCATCTGCGGTATGAAAGGAAATGTCGGGAACTTCGAGACAGAGCAGATAGGGATTGGCCTTGATTTGTTCCAAGGCAGTGGGGCCGAATTTGCTGAGGATAAAGGATGTCTTGGCAATGCTTATGCCAGAGGGTCGCAGAAAGAGCATGAGATTGCGCTGCAACCTGTGTTCAGCCCAGCTGCGACAAATGGTTTCACAGGTTTTTTTACTGATGTTCTCAACGCTGAAGATGCGTTCAGGCTCTTTGTCGAGGATAGTGAAGGTGTCCGGTCCGAAGGCTTTGACAATATTGGCTGCTGTTTTTTCTCCCAGCCCCTCGATAATGCCTGATCTCAAAAAATCTGTGATGCCCTCGAGCGTTGACGGTAGTATTTCTTCATATTGGCTGAAGGTGAATTGCAGGCCATAGCGTGGATGGCGGGTAAAGGAGCCTGTGAATTGGATGTGGGCAAACGGTTTTGCCTCAAGCAGAGAGCCGACACAGGTCACAGTTTTTTTTGTGCTTTCTTCTTTGAGTTCATTGGCCAGCATTTCCAGTGAGTCTTTGTCCACCTTCACAAGCACGATGCTGTACCCGTTTTCCTCATTGCGGAAAACGATTTTTTCGAGAACGCCAGAAAGCACACAAGCGTCATCCATGGAAGTTACCTTTGGCCCGAGTGTCAGGGCAGCCTGAGAAGAACAGAAGGATCTTAGCCAAGACTATTTTGCATCAGCCAGGCATCAGCCAGAACCAGGGCTGTCATAGCTCTGAGCACCGGAACTATTCGTGGTATTGCCGAAAGGTCATGTCGTCCGCCAATGGTGATCTGGCAGGGATGACCGTCAAGATCTACGGTCTGTTGCGGTCTTGGCACAGAGGCAATGGGTTTAACGGCCACCCGTGCGATAATGCTCTGACCGGTCGTGATCCCACCAAGCATCCCGCCGGCATGATTGGTGGCAAAGCCTGGAAGAGCTCCTGCACTTTTGGGGGCAAGCAAAAGGTCATTGTTGGCTGAACCTGTGCTGCGGGCAGCTTGAAAGCCATCACCAAATTCTACGCCTTTAACAGCCCCTACACTGAGAAGACCGTGTCCGAGCATAGCCGATATTTTGTCAAAAACCGGTTCTCCCAGACCTGCTGGAACATTGTTAGCTTCAATTTGAACAATACCTCCCAGGGTATCGTGGTTTTCTCTGGCTTTTTGAACGGCTTGATCCCAGCGACTGATGACGGAATCTGAGGCGGCAAAATAGGGTCGGGCGAGAGCCCCGGCCAGATCGACGAACTCATTATCTATGCCAATACCGCCAAACTCCACGCTCGCCGCGAAAATCTCCACGCTGATCTGAGCGAGAATTTTGGCCGCTATGGCGCCTGCAGCTACTCGCGCCGCTGTTTCACGGCCCGAAGCACGCCCCCCACCACGATAGTCACGGAAACCATGATATTTTGTATGATACGTAAAATCCGCATGCCCTGGACGGAAGACGCGAGCAAGCTCATCGTAGTCGCTTGACTGCTGATTGGTGTTCTCAATGAGAAAAGCGATGGGGGTACCTGTTGTTTTGCCCTGAAAAAGACCTGATTGTATATGCACCAGATCCGCTTCCTTGCGAGCTGTGGAGGTTGAGCCCTGGCCAGGTTTGCGCAGATCGAGCTCTCTCTGCAAGTCTTTTTCGCAAAGCTCCAGTCCTGGTGGCACACCGTCTACAATGCCTCCGATTGACAGTCCATGCGATTCACCAAACGTTGTTAATCTGAGCAGATGACCAAAAGTATTGCCTGGCATAGTCTATCCTCTCAAATGAGAATTGCAGCAAAGGGGGAAATCTCTTAGCACAGATGGGCCTTTTCGAAAAGACCGAAAGCAGAGGATTGCCAAAAAACAAAACGCCTTGTTTTCCAGTGGAAAGCAAGGCGTTGAAAGAAAAACACAGAACAGTTTAGACGTGTGCTGCTGTTTTCAGATCCTTAACAGCGTCAATTTTTTCCCAGTTGAATTCGGGCAGTTCTCTCCCGAAATGGCCGTAGCAGGAAGTTTTTTGATAGATGGGGCGTTTCAGATCAAGACGCTTGCTAATAAAATAGGGGCGCAGATCAAAAACTTCTCGTACAGCTCGCGTCAAAGTCTCATCAGGGATCTCGCTGGTGCCGTCTGAAGAGACGAGCACGCTGACCGGTTCAGCTACGCCGATGCAGTAAGCAATCTGAACTTCGCAGACAGGTGCGAGTCCTGCTGCCACGACATTTTTGGCGATATAGCGTCCCATATATGCCCCTGAACGATCGACTTTCGATGGATCTTTCCCCGAGAAAGCTCCGCCGCCGTGGTGACCACTGCCGCCATAGGTGTCCTGGATAATTTTGCGTCCAGTCAGTCCGCAGTCACCCATGGGGCCGCCTACCACAAAACGACCGGTCGTATTGATAAAAATTTTGCAGTCCTTTTCGTCGAAGAAGCCGGAATTTTCCAGGACAGGGAAGATAACTTCCTGTTTGACCGCTTGAATGATGTCGTCCTGGGAGACAGAAGGGGCATGCTGCGTAGAAACCACGATATCGTGAATGCGTACAGGCTTGCCGTCATGATATTCAAAAGACACCTGCGTTTTGCCGTCAGGGCGGAAGAAATCGACTATACCCTGCTTGCGAACGGCGGTCAGACGCTGAGAAAGCTGATGTGCCCAGTAGATGGGGGCTGGCATGAGTGTTGCCGTTTCTGAACAAGCATAGCCAAACATCATACCTTGATCGCCGGCTCCTTGCTCTTCAGGTGTTTCACGTGAAACACCTTGGGCTATATCCGGAGACTGATGATCAATGGAGGAGATAACAGCACACGTTTCAGCGTCAAATCCCATACTGGAATCGGTATAACCGATTTCACGGATGGTCTTACGGACAACAGAAGGAAGATCCGCATAGCCTTTTGTGCTGATTTCGCCGGCAATAACGGCCATACCAGTGGTGACGAGCGTTTCACAAGCTACATGGGCATCAGGATCCTGTTCCAGCAAGGTATCAAGAACGGCATCGGAGATTTGATCGGCTACTTTGTCCGGATGCCCTTCTGTAACCGATTCTGATGTGAAAAAGTATTTCCCTTTGGGTAGCATTCACAACTCCTTAGGCCTGTGTGCCACAGGCAGTTAAGAGAATATTGTCGATAAGACGGGCCTTGCCAAGGCGTACAGCACAGGCCATAAGGGCCTCATTCTCAAGATATTCGACGTTTTCCAGGCTACGAGGATCCACAATGGTTAAGTAATCAAGGCGGCCCAGAGGTATGTCCTTTGCCCATTTTTGCAAGACATGATTTTTGATTTTTTGCGCATGTCTCTCACCGCTTGCTACCAGGTTTTGGGCTGCACAGAGTCCAGCGTAGATAGCCGGTGCCTGGCGTCGCTCCTCGGTGGAGAGGTAGACATTGCGTGATGAGAGAGCCAGACCATCTCTTTCACGGACAGTTGCTCGCGTTTTGATACAGACAGGCACATTGAGATCTTCAGTCATTTTTTTCAAAATGGCCTGTTGCTGCCAGTCTTTTTCACCAAAAACCGCAAAGTCAGCCTGCGTTAGATTGAAAAGCTTCAGTACAACAGTACAGACACCCCGAAAGTGAATGGGTCGAGAAACACCACAGAGCACTTTTGCCATTTTCGGGACTTCGACCCACGTCGCATGATCCTGCGTAAACATATCCTGGGCATCAGGCAGAAAAAGCAGGTCACAACCGTGAGACTCGGCTATACGGGCATCTCGTTCATGGTCCCTTGGATAATTCGCTAAGTCTTCCGTAGGCCCAAACTGGGTTGGATTGACAAAAAGACTGACCACAAGTTTGTCGGCTAGGGTTCGACCGTACTGCATGAGGTCTTCATGCCCTGCGTGATAGTACCCCATAGTGGGTACAAGACAGATGCTCTGTCCTGCATTACGCCATGCGCGACATTGCGCCGACAGTTCGGCGGGATTTTTGATTATGTGCATATCAAGATATAGTGATGTAGTTGAGGTGAGCTAAATCTTTACCTGTAAAACAGGGCTTTGTAAAGAGCTAAGCGGCTTTGCTTGATGGCCTTTCAACGCAAAAATTAGACAAAACGAATGTAGTCTGGCTTGCGAGCCTGTGCTTGCGAAAGATCGCCTTTGGGATAGCCCAGAGCACAGTGGCCAATACCTTCAAAATTGTCGCCAAGACCCCACTTTTGCAGGAGGCTTTGTCCTTCAGGGCAGGCGAATTCCTCCTTGGCACGATGAATCCAGCAACTGCCAAGGCCAAGAGCATGCGCTGCGAGCATGAGATTGCCCATGACCAGGCTGCCGTCGTAGAGATAGGTTGGGAAGGTTTTATCTGCCAAAACCACCATGATGCAGGGGGCGCCGTAGAAGGGGTCGCTGGTAACGCCGAGGAATCGGGCATTCATGGCTGAAATTTGATCTCGCGTGGCTTTGTCAGTTACGACAATAATGACTGGTGACTGCTTGCCACGGCCTGAAGCCGCATAGCTGCCTGCTTTGGCAATTTGTTCAAGTAGCGCTCTCTCCGGCATGGTTTCCTGATAGGCACGGCAGCTGCGACGCGCCTCTATGGCTGTAAGAATTTCGTTCATAGGGGACATCCTAGGTTAGGGTGTGCAAAATGTAAAAAAAAGGGGGAAAGAAGCTTCTTTCCCCCACTTATATACCATTGATTGGAAACTGACTATTCTTCGGCGGTCAGCTGAATGCGGTTGTAGCCAAGCACGGTAATTGTGTCACCCAGAGCCTTGGCCGCTTCCTTGATGATTTCATTGACAGCTTTTTTATCGTCACGAATATAGGGTTGATCCAAAAGGCAAACAGATTTCTTGAATTTTTGCACGGCACCATCGGCAATTTTGTTGACAATCTGCTCAGGTTTCCCTTCAGCCCGCGCTTTTTGAATGTACACTTCGCGTTCGCGTTCAATAGCCTTGGGGTCAACGCCATCGGCATCGAGAGCCATAGGATTGCTGGCGGCAATCTGCATAGCCAATTCACGTAACAGTGTTTTGGTGGTCTCGCTGGCACAGTTTTCGGCTTTGCCAAGTTTTGCCCAGACCAGTACGCCAATTTTGCCGTTGGAGTGAATGTACTGACCGAGGGCTTCTTGATCAGAGGCTTTGGTGTGGCGAGCGAACGCACCAATTTTCATGTTCTCACCAACGGTCGCGATGAGCTGTTTGACCTCATCACCAAGAAGGGCTTCAAGAGCTGGAAGATCTTTGGGATCTTTGTCCAGGACCACTTGGGCGATTTTGTCAACTTCTGCCTGAAATTTATCGCCGCGGGCTACGAAGTCGGTTTCACAGTAGAGCGAAGACAGAGCCGTGGTCTTGCCGTCAGCAGAGCTTTTGACACAAACCAGGCCTTCAGCTGTGGCCCGACCGGACTTGGTGGCCGCCTTGGCCATACCTTTTTGTCTAAGCCAGTCAACGGCTTTTTGCTCGTCACCATCAACAGCTACGAGCGCTTTTTTGCAGTCCATCATACCTGCGCCGGTTTTTTCGCGCAGGTCCTTGACCATTTGAGCTGTAATTGTCGCCATAATGCACCTTTTTCAGACACAAGTTATGCTGCTACTGGGCAGCGTTTTCTTCTTTGCCTTCATTTTCCGCGGCTTTCTGCAATTGCTCTTCCGCATTGCCGCCGTCTTTGTTCATAGCCTCACCTTCGAGGCAGGCATCGGCAAAAGAACCAACAAAGAGCTTGATGGCGCGAATGGCGTCGTCATTGCCGGGAATGATGTAGTCGATGTTGTCGGGATCGCAGTTGGTGTCGGTAATGGCAACAATCGGAATGCCGAGCTTACGGCATTCACGCACCGCAATATCCTCGCGGTTGGGATCAATGATGAAGGCCAGCTGGGGAAGGCGTTCCATATTCTTGATACCGCCCAGTGTTTCCTCGAGCTTGTTTTTTTCGCGTTCACGCAGCAGGACTTCTTTTTTTTGATATTTGTTGATGCTGCCATCAGCAAACATGGCCTCAAGCTTCTTCAGACGTTCGATGCTCTTTTGAATGGTCACGAAGTTCGTCAGCGTTCCACCCATCCAGCGGTTGGATACATAGTACTGACCGCAACGGGTGGCTTCAGCCGCAATGGTTTCCTGAGCCTGACGTTTGGTGCCGATGAAGAGCACCTTGCCGCCTTTGGCTACCGTATCCACGATGGCATCGTAAGCCTTGCGGAAGAGGTGCACGGTCTGCTGGAGATCAATAATATGGATGCCGTTGCGGGCACCAAAAATAAAAGGACGCATTTTGGGATTCCAACGACGGGTCTGATGACCAAAATGCACGCCAGTCTCAAGCATCTGTTTCATTGTGACGTAGGCCATGAAAACTCCTTAAGGGTTCAACCGCCATCTCGCGTATGTCCCGTACGGGGCAGGATTGACTTTCATGAATCACCCGAAAAAGCGAGATGTGTGAAATGAATGTGATCCTCACGAATGTGAGCAAAAAAGGGCAAAGCCCTGAACCGTTTCCCGCAAAGCGCAGGCTAGCGCCTGGCTAGAACAAACCGGGAAAGAGAGGTTATATAGATCCTTTTCGTCCAAATGGCAAGATTTGCGTGCGCAAAATTTGCGCAGAATGAACAGCAGGCTGAGCTGAGGACCAGTATATACAGCGATTTTGACAAAAAACTGAGAAATGTCTAATGGTAAGATTTTCAATGAATACTTGTATTTGGCCTCCATCCGTCATTGATTGCTTTTTGGATATTTTTGCACGGAACATCCAGTTATACCTTTTGCAAGGATCGGTTTATGAGCACTCCGGCATTTACCCTGCTTGAGACGCGCGAACTCAGTGAAGTCGGCGGAACAGTAAGTCTGTATGAACATACGGTGACCAAGGCACAGCTACTCTCCGTGGAAAATAGCGATGAAAACAAGTGCTTTGGGGTGACCTTCAGGACACCACCCGCAGATTCCACCGGTGTTGCACATATCATGGAGCATTCCGTGCTTTGCGGTTCTGAGAAGTATCCCGTGAAAGAACCCTTTGTGGAATTACTCAAGGGATCATTGCAGACATTTCTTAACGCCTTCACCTTCCCCGACAAAACGTGCTATCCTGTGGCCAGTGCCAATCTTCAAGATTTTTATAATCTTATTGATGTTTATCTCGATGCCGTTTTTCATCCGAGCATCAGCGAAGACATTTTTCGTCAGGAAGGCTGGCATATCGACGCGCAGAGTCTGGATGGGCCATGGACTTTTAAGGGTGTGGTCTTCAATGAAATGAAGGGCGCCTATTCCTCTCCAGATTCGGTTCTCGCCGAACAAAGCCAACAGGCTCTTTTTCCCGACACCCTCTACAGCCTTGATTCAGGCGGCGATCCTGAGCGTATTCCCGATCTCACCTATCAAGCGTTCAGAGATTTTCACACTCGCTACTATCATCCATCCAATGCTCGCTTTTTCTTCTGGGGTGATGATCCTGCGGAAAAACGTCTGGAAATTTTGGAAAAGGTGCTTGCAGGCTATGCGTTTAAAGCCGTGGATTCGGCTATCCCTCTGCAGATTCCTTTTTCTCTGCCGAGACAGCGTGAAGTTGCCTACGCAGCGGGCGACGGCCGTGATAAGGCGATGTTCACCGTCAACTGGCTGCTCGGAGAACGGGGCGATGTGCATGAAGCCCTGCAGATGGAGATGCTTGATCATATTCTGGCAGGCATGCCTGGTAGTCCCTTGCAGCGCGCCCTGATCTGTTCAGGGCTCGGTGAAGACACCACAGGTTGCGGTCTTGAGACAGATCTGCGGCAAATGTATTATTCAACAGGACTCAAGGGTATCCGTCGTGAAGACATTCCGCGGGCAGAGACCTTGATTTTTGATACGCTGCAGGACCTTGTGGATCATGGCATTCCAAACAGTACGGTGTTGGCTGCCGTCAATACCGTTGAGTTCGATTATCGTGAGCGCAATACCGGCCGTTTCCCCAGAGGTTTGGCCGCTATGATTCAGGCCCTCTCCACATGGCTCTACGATGGCGACCCTTTTGCCGCGCTAGCCTTTGAAGGCCCTCTGGCGGCCATTAAAGAACGTCTTGGCCGTGGTGAAAAGCTTTTTGAAGAACTGATTGAGTCACGATTCTTAAAAAATACCCACCGTGCCACGGTGATTCTTTTGCCTGATCGCGATCTCGGAGCGAGACTTGAAAAGAATGAGGCCGAGCGTCTTTTGCGTATCCAGCAGGCACGGGATGAAAATGGCCGCAAGCACTTTCTGGCTGAAACTGAACGTCTGGCGAAAGCCCAGACCACGCCTGATACTCTGGAGGCTTTAGCCACGATTCCGGCGCTGACCGTTGCGGATTTACCTAAACGCAATGCGCTTATTCCACAAAAAGCCGAGCAAAAGGATTTCCTTTTTCTTGCCCATGAACAGCCAACTGTGGGCATCGCCTACACAACACTGCTCCTGCCACTTTGGCGTGTCCCAGACCGACTGGTACCGCTCTTGCCGCTTTTTTTGCGTACCCTCACAGAGATCGGCACAGAAAAACACGATTATATTGCCCTTGGCGATTGCATCGCAGCGAATACCGGTGGCGTAAGCGGCGGCATGACCGTGGGGACAACCTTTGGTACGCAATCGTTCTTTGGCTATTTTGCTCTTGGTGGCAAGGCTGTCTATGAGAAAGTCGAGGATCTGTTTGCGCTGTTCGAGGAAATTCTCTTTGAGCCGCTGCGCGACAGGCGTGTTGCGGCTGAACGAATTGGTCAGATTCTGCTTGAGATGCGATCCGGCATGGAACAGTACCTGCAATCAGCGGGGCATGCGGCTGTCTCTACACGTCTGGCGGCCCGCTACAGCATTCAAGGGGCTTTGGCTGAACGTACAGGGGGCATTAGCTATCTGTCCTCCTTGAAAGAATATTTAGCGGCTTTTGGTAACAATCCCGACACGTTGCTCGACGATCTTGAAATCATACGGAACGCTATCATGGCCAGTCAGGATGCCATTGTTAGCTGCACGGCCGAAGACGCTATTCTTGGTAAGGTGCAGGGTCTTGCATCTTCCTTGATTCGGCGTTTGCCAGAAGTTGAGGGCAAGCAAGCCATCAACTTTTCTTCACTTGAACATCTGCCGCAGGCCGAAGCCTTGATCATGCCCTCGCGTGTCAACTATGTGGGTAAGAGCGTCAATCTTTATCAAGCTGGTTGGACGTACCACGGTTCGGCCAGTGTTATCCTGCGCTATTTGAAAATGGGCTATCTCTGGGAAAACGTGCGGGTTTGCGGCGGAGCCTACGGTGCGTTCTGCTCTCTTGATCGCTGCCGAGGGACTCTGACCTGTGCCTCTTACAGGGATCCCAATACGCAAAAGACCTTTGAATCCTTCGACAATATGGCCCACTATCTTGCTCATTTTACCCCCAGTGCAACGCAACTGACGCAGGCTATTGTGGGGGCTGTGGGAGATCTCGACTGCTATCGACTGCCCAGTGCCCGTGGCGCTGTGGCGTTAGCACGCAGGCTGAGCAAAGACAGTGAAGAGCAGCGGCAAAAAATGCGTGAGGAGATGCTGGCTACCGAACCTAGGCATTTCAGAGAGTTTGCTGACGTTCTGGCTCTGCTCAAGGATGGGGCCAGCTGTCTCTTGGGTGGTGAGGAGGCTAAAGCCTTTGCCGAAAACCACGGTTTTACTGTGGTCAATGTTCTTTCTGACGATCAGGGGCTTGCTTGAAGCCCTGGTCGCGTTTGATCCTGGTGTTGGGAATGCACAGAAGCGGAACCAGCACTTTGACGCGTGCCCTGCCTGTCTTTGGTGTAGATATAGGCAGACAGCATCTGGCGCGGGCAGACAATCCACGCGGTTTTTTTGAGCATCCGCAATTTGTGGCGATCAACGAGCGAATTTTGTCGGCTTTTGGCGCTGACTGGAAAAGTTTCAAGACCTTGCCCATGCCGCACTTTTCTTCTCTTTTGGCTGGTGAGACAGGGCTTATGGCTCGCGCTTTTCTTCAGAACTATTGCCCACAAGATTCGCTCAGAGGACTCAAAGATCCCAGAGCTTCACGGCTTTTGCCTTTTTGGCGACCGCTTTGTGCCGCCCTGAATATTTCGCTGACTATCCTTGTGCTTTTGCGTAATCCCGCAAACGTCGCGCATTCTTTGGCGAAGAGGGATGGCCTTGCGTATCCCTGGGCTTGCGCCTTGTGGAAGCAATATGTCTGTGAAGCGTTGCTTTACAGTCATACCTTGCCCAGGCTGCTCGTTTCCTACGAACAGCTTATAGAACGTCCACGCTCTGAACTGATGCGAGTGGCCCGCTTTCTGGGGCAACCCTTTCATGAACAGGCCTATCAAACCTTTGCAGAAAATTTCCTGGATCCGGCTTTGTGTCATCACCGCGAGAAAAAAATAGGCAGTGATCCTTGTCAGCTGCTTTATGCCCGTCTTCTGCCTTTGACAGAAGGGTTGGAGCACCATCAGCTGGATAGCCCCCGCTTCCAGCGTGCCCTTTTTTCCGCTCTGGAAGAGCGTGTCTAAGGTGCCGGGAGCCAAGATGTTGTTTTTCCGCGTTACTGCCTATTGCTCCAAGGAATAGCTATGAGTCTTGATTTTGTCTCGACCTTTAAACGTTGGCTTGCGCAGCAGAATAAAACAAGCAGCTACTGTCTTTTGATTTCTGCGGATCCTGACGCTTTGGCTTCGGCAATGGCTTTGCGCAAACTCTTGCGTCAGAAGGTGCAGCGAGTTGACATTCGCTATATCAATGAAATTTCGCGGCCTGATAATTTGGCCATGATCCGCTATTTGCGGATTCCAGCAGCTCCATGGCGCTGCGAAGATGCCGACAATTACAGCCATTTTGGTATGCTCGATTCTCAACCTACTCACCACGCCGCTTTTGCGCCCTATTCCTATAGCCTCGTTGTGGATCACCATCCAAGTGACGAAATTTCCCAGTATTTGCGCTCAGATTGTTACTGTCTCGTGCGCAAGGGGGTCGGAGCCACTTCCACAATTCTTACCCGTTTGATCAAGGGCACAGGTCAGAGACCAGGTCCGCTTTTGGCCACGGCCTTGCTCTATGGCATTCGCACAGATACCGCTTCCTTTGAGCGCTCAGGAGGAGAAGAGGATCTCAAGGCCTATCATTGGCTCTTCAAATACGCCAATGCCGTCATTTTGCGGCGTATCTGCCGCAGTGAATATTTGAGAGACTGGTTGCCGCTTTTTGCCAGAGCCTTTCGTTCTCTTAAGGACTGCCCAGGCAATGGAGCGCATGCCTCGTTAAACGATGTGAAAAATGCCGATCTTCTGGTTTCCATTGCGGATTTTTTCACCAAAGTGCATGGCTTACGTTGGATTGCCGTGAGCGGAATGGTAGAGAAAAAAATCGTTGTGATTTTCAGGGGTGACGGAGCACGCGATGTGGGGCTGATGGCCAAACAGTGCTTTGGGGCTCTGGGACAGGGCGGCGGGCACCGCAATCTGGCACGAGCGGAGTTTTTGCTGAACGCTGTGCCGAACAACATCAAACCAGCGGAATTTGTCCATCAGAAGCTTGCTGCCTATCATGTGCTGCGTAATGTTCAGACCGAAGCCTAACCTCCTCCCCGCTGTAACGATCACGGCCTGTGGGCAATGTGGGAGATTTTGCACAAATTTTAGGCTTTGCTCTTGACGGGAGACGATCTTTGAACTAAAAAGCAAAAAAACATTTTTTTTCACGCTAAGATCAGGTAGACGGAAAATCATGACTTTTTCTTTGGCCACTTTTGCACAAGGGAATACCCGCAGCAATACTCAGTTTTTTTGGGGGTATTATTTTTTTGCATCCTGTGGCCGAGGACAGCTCTCCTGACGCGTGAACGCAAAGAGTTTTGTCTGGGGCCACAGGTTAACGAAACTGTGGCCCCTTTTTTTATCCATACTTAAACACAAAGAGGTGTCTTATGTACCTGGGAAAACGCATTCGTCTTGAACGCATTTTGAAACGCAACAACGGCCGGACGATTATTGTTCCTATGGACCACGGCGTGAGTATGGGGCGTGTGGAAGGTTTGATCGATATGCGTGAAACCGTCAGTGATCTTGCTGAAGGCGGAGCTGATGCTGTGCTCATGCATAAGGGCCTCGTGCGCTGTGGTTACCGCAGCCGGGGCAAGGACGTGGGGTTGATTATCCATCTTTCGGCGTCCACGGATTTATCTCCCCTGCCCAACAGCAAAACTCTGGTCTGCACAGTGGAAGAGGCCATTCGCCATGGTGCCGATGCCGTTTCCGTGCACGTGAATATTGGCGATGACAACGAAGCTTCCATGCTGGCAGCTATGGGAAAGGTTGCCGGCGCTTGTGACGATTGGGGTATGCCCTTGATTGCCATGGTTTATGCTCGCGGACCCAAGATTCCCAATAGCTATGATCCCAAGCTCATTGCTCATTGTGCCCGTGTGGGTGTGGAACTGGGTGCTGACATTGTCAAGGTGAGCTATTCCGGAGATGTGGACAGCTTCTCGCGTGTTGTCGATGGCTGTTGTGTGCCTGTGGTGATCGCTGGCGGTCAGCGCATGGACTCCACACGTGACGTGCTGACGATGGTCTATGATTCACTGCAGGCTGGTGGTGCTGGCATTTCTATAGGACGCAATGTTTTTCAACACCCACGTCGTGCCAAACTGGTTGTTGCGTTAAAAGCCATAGTGCACGAAAACGCTGGTGTGGAAGAGGCACTGGCCATAGTTGGAGAATAGCCATGGCTAAGGTTTTTTTCCTTTGTGAGCCCTACGACAAGAGTGCCGTTACTCTGGCCTTGGAAAGCGGGGTGGACGGTTTGATCGTTGGGCGCGAGCATCTGGCCAGTTGCCAGAGCCTTGCCCGCTGCCAAGTGCAGGCCCTTGAGGACGTTGAATTTGTGGCTCTTAGCGGCAAGAGTGATGAAAACGAGGCCTTGTCGCGTCTGAACAAGGGACATACCGTGATCTTGCAGCGAGGCTGGGAAGTCATTCCTGTGGAAAACCTTTTGGCGCAGAGTGAAGCCGTCTATGTGGAAGTCGCCAATGTGCGTGAGGCCAAGCTTGCAAGCGGTATTCTTGAACGCGGTGTTTTTGGGCTGGTTGTCGGCCTGGCAGCCTGCGGCGAGCTCAAAAGCATTGTGAAAGAGTGTAAACTCGCCCAAAAAGACGAAAAGCTTGTGGAAGCAAAAATCACACGTATCGAGCAGGTGGGATTAGGACACAGGGTTTGCGTAGATACGCTTTCGCTCTTGCACAGAGGGCAAGGCATGCTTGTGGGCAATAGCAGTGCCTTTACCTTTCTCGTACACGCCGAGACCGAGCACAACGAGTATGTGGCGGCACGGCCATTTCGTGTCAATGCCGGAGGGGTCCACGCCTATGTTCGTCTGCCCGGCGATAAAACCTGTTACCTTGGGGAGCTTCAGGCTGGCAAAGAAGTCCTGATTGTTCAAAACGATGGCAGCACAGCTCTGGCAACGGTCGGCCGTGTAAAAATTGAAGTGCGGCCAATGTTGCTCATTGAGGCTGAGGTGACAACTGAACAGGGGACTGTGCGGGGTACGGTTTTCTTACAGAATGCCGAGACCATCCGGCTGACAGCTCCTGATGGGCGCCCTCTGAGTGTGGTAGGACTGGCTTCGGGAGATACGGTGCTTTGTCGCATTGATGTTGCTGGTCGGCATTTTGGCATGCGTGTCAGCGAGGAAATTGAGGAGAATTAGTCCATGGCTTCAATGCATACCGGAGCAGGCGAGATCAATGAAAGACTGCAAGGCATTCGTCGTGAGATTGATGCTCTCGATTCACAGCTGCTCGATCTTTTAAACCGGCGTGCGGGCCTCAGCCGTGAAGTGGGTCGCATCAAGGCCGATGCCGCGTCAGTGATCTTCAAGCCCCTGCGCGAGCATGAACTGCTCAATGACCTTGCGCGACGTAATCCTGGTCTCCTGCCTGAAGAGCATCTACGCTCCATCTGGCGAGAAATCCTTTCCTCTTCTCGGGCCTTGCAGCGTCCGCAGGATGTGGCCTATCTTGGCCCCGAAGGGACTTTTTCCTTTTTTGCCGGTCTTGAATATCTTGGCCATTCAGCGACATATCATCCCTGTCGTGATATTGTTGAAATCTTTGAAATGGTCAATGACGGCCGTTGTGAACTGGGAGTAGTCCCCCTTGAGAATTCCCTGCAGGGCACAGTAGGTGTCAGTTTTGATCTTTTTTTGAAATATCCGGTTTTTATTCAGGCTGAACTCTTTTCACGCATCTCGCACTGTTTTTTAAGCAGCGCCCAAGATCTCTCCTCCATTACGACCATCTACTCTCACCCCCAACCCTTGGCGCAGTGCAGTACGTGGTTGCGAACACACTTACCCAGAGCCGTGCTTGTGCCAGTGGAATCAACGGCCAGTGCAGCACGTAGAGCCGCCGAACTGCCCGATACAGCAGCCATCGGTCACCGTGGCCTTTCGGTAATGCTCGGTCTCAATGTTTTGGCTAGCCGCATTGAAGATGAGCCGGGCAACTGGACGCGCTTTGTGATCATTGCCTCGGAAAAATTTCGGCAAAGCCGCAAACAGGGGATTGCGCAAAGCAAGAACGTAGCCGACAAAACCTCGGTGCTTTTTACCTTGCAGGACCAGCCTGGCGCTCTTTCAGCCGTTTTGAACTGCCTTGCGCTGAATAAGATCAATATGCGTAAGCTTGAAAGCCGACCGCTGAAGACTGAAACCTGGAAATATGTGTTTTTTGCCGACGTGGAATGCGATCTTGAATCAGAAACCTATGCTCCTCTTGTGGAGGAGCTTTCTACGCACTGCAGCAGTTTTCGTATTCTCGGCAGCTATGTCACAGGACCTCAGCTTGATCGGACTATGCCCGAAAGTGATGAGGAGGACAGGGAGAACTAAGCCTTTGCTTATTTATTATTGTTAAGACTTGAGCTATAAAAACCTTTTATAGCTTGCGGTCCCTTCCTTTTTTCGGAAGGTGATAAGCAAAATAATCGTAGAACTTTCTGTCTTTTTTGGGGAGGGAGAGCATGGAGCCTTTGCAAAATCAGCAGAATGTGGTCAGCATCGATGTGCCAGGATCCAAATCACTTTCGCATCGCTATCTGATTGGTGCAGCACTGGCCAGTGGTCAATCAACGCTCAGGCATGTGCAGAACAGTTCGGATATTGATGTGACTCGCGCTCTTCTGCAACAGATCGGTGCCGAGATTGAGCCTCTGTCAGGTGAAGATCTTAGCGTGCGCGGAGTAGGGGGGCAGGTGCGTGGCGGAAGCGGCAGCCCCTTGGATTGTAATGTAGGGGAAAGTGGCACAAGCTGTCGTCTGCTCAGTGCGGTCTTTGCAGCCGGGGATGGACTTTTTCGCATCTTTGGTCAGGGGCGTATGCACGAACGGCCGGTTGAAGATTTGTGCCATGCGCTGACGAGATTGGGTGCCGGTGTAATCTATACCGGCAAGACGGGTTGTCCGCCCTTTCTCTTGCAAGCGCGCGGACTCAATCCTGATCTGGTCAAGGGTGAGCTGAGTATCGGCATGGATGCGTCAAGTCAGTATTTCTCAGGTCTCCTACTGGCTGCGCCCATGTGTCCGACTTCTTTGGTTTTAGAGCTTGGTGGCAATAAGGCTGTTTCTTGGCCCTATGTCGGTTTGACCTTGCAGTGTCTGACGGATTTTGGTCTGTCTTTCACTGTGGCTACACGTCCAAATAAAACTGCTGAATGGAAAACGCTGGAGAGCGGCGCCTGGCGTGAAGTGGCCTTGGCGGTACCTGGTTGTCTGCGAATCACTGTGCAGCCTGGTGCCTATCAGAGCGGAGTTTACGACATTGAAGGGGACTGGTCTCAGGCCTCCTATTTCCTTGCCGCTGGTGCACTGGGCAGCCGACCGGTCTGTGTCCGGGGTTTGCGTGAAGATTCACTGCAGGGTGACCGCATTATCCTCGATATCCTTTGCAAGATGGGCGCTCAGCTGACCCTTGGCGATAATGCCGTGACCGTCTTTCCTTCCGCATTGCATGGTGTGGATCTCGACATGTCGAGCTGTCCTGACCTTGTACAGACGGTGGCTGTCCTGGCCGCTTTTGCCCATGGTTCAACCAGAATTCGCAATGTGGCGCATTTGCGTTTTAAGGAAAGTGACCGCATTGCCGCTCCAGTTGAAGAGCTGGGAAAAGTCGGTGTTGTGGCGGATACGCTCTCCGACGGGCTGTTAATCAGTGGCAAGGGTGGCAATGTGCATCATAAGCGTGGCGAAAGTGTCCTGCCGAGTCTTCCAGAAGGCGCCATGCTTTCCTCTCACAATGACCATCGCATGGCCATGGCTCTGGCTTTGCTTGATCTTGTCAATCCTGATCTGCATGTTGAAAAGCGACTTGACGATGCGACAGTGGTAAAGAAATCATTTCCTGACTTTTGGACGAAATGGCAATGCGTGCTTGCGAAGTAGCGGGGAAAACAATCCTGATTATTGGTGAAAACGGACGGATGGGAGGAATGTTGCTGCGGCGCGCGCAGAGTTTTGGTTGGAACATTTTGGGAATTGATCAGCCGCTGGACAGCCGTGAACTCGAGACAAAAGCTCAGGCAGTTGCAATGGTCATTTTTTGCGTTCCAGCCTCTGTATTTGAGCAGGTGCTCGAGCGTGTTTGTCCCTACCTTCCTAAGACCTGTATCGTCTCGGACATCACCTCGGTCAAGGAGCTGCCCATGGAGGCCATGGAGCGCGTCTGGCCAGGCTCATATGTGGGCACACATCCCCTATTTGGTCCAAGTCCGGATTTTTCAAGTTCTCTGCCTGTGGCCATCACTGCGGGAAGACTTCTCAACGCTCAGGATCTCGTTTTCTGCGAAACGTTCTGGACCAGTCTTGGTTTTGACGTTTTTCGTTGTTCGGCTCAGGAGCACGATGTGGCCATGGCCAAGATTCAGAATCTGAATTTTATCAGCAATCTGGCCTATTTTGCCTTGTTGGCTGACCAAAAAGAGCTTTTGCGCTATATCACGCCATCCTTTCGGCGCAGACTGGCTTCAGCAAAGAAAATGCTCACAGAAGACGCTGCCATGTTTTCTGCACTGTTTGAGGCTAATCGCAACAGTCACGAAGTTGTCCGCAACTATAGCCGAATGCTCAATTTAGCCGCTTCTGGGGATATTGGCCTTCTGAGCGAACGGGCCAAATACTGGTGGCTGGAAGAAGGAGACGATGCTGGCAAAGGAGGCAGTGACTGAGCACGACTTGTGCTGCCTTGGGATAAGAACGAAAAAAGCCTGAAAGCGTCAGTCTTAGCTATTCTGAAGACGTATTACGGTATTCGTTTTCTGGCGCAAGTTGTCTGCGGCGTCGCGCTTTGAGAGTGGTATGTATTGTTTCCCAGTCAGGCAGGCTAAAGCCGCTTTGTCGATTTGCTTCAACCACAAAGCTGCGGGAAGAGCTCTGGCAGCTGACATTCATGCTGGCCCGAGAGCTGTTGGCGAGGGCTTTGATGGCGTAGGAAAGGGTGGTTTGTCCGGCAAGTTTGAGTATTTCGTCTGGCCACTGGCTTCCGTAGCGAGCCAGAGCTACGGGAGAGGGAATTCCTGGAAAAGTGATTAGCGCATCCTCTTCGCTGCGCAATGCTCGTAATGCGTCGTTATCACGGCTGTTGCGGCCCATGCTCAGCCAGTAGAAGGTCTCTCCCACATTCAGCCAGAATTGACGGCCGGTATTGGCCAGGTCAAAATCTTTCGCCTTGGGATCATTGCTGTGTTCCAGAACCATCCAGTAGCGTCTGGCGTTCTCGCGTTCTGTGAGCTTACAGCCGCCACTGGGCGAAGGGATCTTGGCAAGGTGAAAACGATTCTGGGCAAGAGCGAGCTGTTCCTGGCGTCCGCGACCTTGAATCGCTAACAGCTTTTCTCGGTCAACGAGACCCGCTGCTTCCATGGGCGTGACATCAAGGTGTTGAGCAGACAGCGGACGGAGTAGGCAGTCTTTGACGTCGGCTTCACGCATGATGGTGTTAAGTACATCACGGCGCTGTGACATGGGGCGCTGACCGATGACTTCGCCGGTAGCGAGTATTTTTGCGCCATGCGCAAGCATGATTTTTTTGGCTTCCTGCAGCAGGAGGATTTTACAGTCCACGCAGGGATTGAGAGTTTTGCCGAAACCATGAGCTGGCTGGCGTAAAAGCTCAACAAAAGCATCTCCAAGATCGTGCTGTGCAATGCGTAGACCGTAAGCGTTTTGCCAGTAGGGTATCTGTCTGGCATCGCCGAAAAAGGGTGAAGTCATGTGCAGGCAGAGGACGTTCAATCCCTGATCAGCCAGCAGCCGTGCGGCGAGGATACTGTCGAGTCCCCCTGAGAAGAGGGCAATTGCATCAATTCTGTCCATGGTGGCTCCCACAGATTGCCATTAGCACGTGACAGCGTGAGCCGCAAGGAAGTGATATGGTTTCGGGTGTAGCTAAAAAAAGTGGTAACTGGTAGGAAAAGTGCTCTGAAAGGCTACTTCAGAGCTTAGCTCAAGGCTCAAGATAGAATGCCAGAAGACGACAGCAAGTTATGGTAAAGGAAGCACGCGAGGCTTTTGAAAATCCTAAGAGTTTCGCGTTGTTAAAGGATGTGCATTTTGTGGGATGGAGCACTTGCGAAAGTGAATCCTTATTGAATGCCCATTTTCTTCAAGACCAAAGGAACTACCGTAGAATCCCACAGTCTGCTTTCAAGCTTTGCCTTTAAAGACAGGACGAATTGGGCAGTCTTTGTATTCCAACGCATCCCAGGAAGCTTAAGTCGGTTCTGCATAACGACTTTATTGCCGCTATCAATAGCCCCACTGCCAACAAAAAAGCCTTTTTCCTTGTATAAAGGATAATTAATATTATTCTTGTTATTTACTATATAATTATATAAATTTACACATCCTGTATTTGGTTTCTCTCCTTTATATTTTTCAATTTTTGTCAAAACTTTTTCCCATTCTCCATCTTCAAGCATTTTGCAAATTTCTTCAGACCAATCTTTATATAGCGATTTATTATTAAATATATATTTTGAGAAACTATATACGTTTTCTTTTAAATGAAATAGGTCTAAAATTTGCTGCGCATCTGGGAAAAGTTCTTCTTTTATATTTCTTATCCAGGTGCCCCCATCGCTAAGAATCACAGTTTGCTTGTATTTTCCATATCCATTACGGATTGCTAATGCTAAAAAATGATATTTAAATTTTTCAACAGAACCGATGTAGCTAATATATTCTCTTTTTACTATTCTATGACATAATATTCCTTTTTTATTTTTCCAGTATCGTATATTTTTATTTGTAAAGGCTATCGCAAGTTTATTTTCGCGCCATGTTGAACCATTATCATCCTTTATACGCGTGTTTAGAGCAGCACCATCTGTCATGAGATAAAGAATTCCATCATCAGAAAAATTTCCATCGATAGACTGTTTATCAATAATTTTTCTAACAGACTCTGCGGCTTCACAATCTGCATCAAAAATTATTTTGCCAATATAGTTAACAATATTTCTTATGGTATCATCACTTATTTCAACGTTATATACTCTTTTAAAATAGTCTTCTGTGTCTTGATATGATGAAGATTTTATCGCCCAGTATGCAATCTCAAGCATCATATCAGAAGAAATTTTAAAGGGAAGGCGATCAATTTTTAGCGCTATATCTAATGGTATTACCGCTTTTAAGCTTTTGGTATTCTCAAGAAGTTCTCGGCTTTCTTTGTCAACAGGTATTAGAATATAACGACTATATGTAATATGACCATGTTTTGTTAGAATTTCCCTCGAGCTTTTTCTATGAGTTTTTAACCTGATCCCCCCTTGTCTGAATACTCTTTTTTTGACTGTATCAACGCCTTCTCATCCAAGTCAGACAAATAAGCGGAAATCATGTCTGAATAAGTTTTATTGGTGGATTCGCTCAGGGATGCCCAGAGGGACTCTATTTCGGCAAAGGAGATAAATTTTTCGGGATCCTTTGTCCCTGAATCGAGCTTATGAGTGAATTCCCGGACGTTTTTTTCAATTTGATGGATTGCATCCTCGCAAGCCTTTTCCAGTTTTTCTGAACTCATAGCACCGCTCCTCCTTGGGCAGGACGATGCCATAATCTTTCAAAAAATACCACATTTTTTTAGCTATACCCTATGGTTTCATGGTTCACGCTTGTTCTTTTCTTTTTGGCGAAATTGCAGTAAGAGACTCCAGCCTTTGACAGAAATTCCGCCGTACTGGCGGTTTTTTGTCGCTTGTTTTGCGAAAATGATCGCCGCATTCTCGAGACTTGGCGAGGTTGGCGCAGGATTCAGAAGTTCCTCCGAAAGCTGTTATGAGAAGCACCTGCACCTGGATTGATTGCCTTAAGATGAATGCGTTGCTTGCGGCGTAAGCCGAAAGTTTTTCACGTCTGTCCCGTTGAGAGCGATAGCTACCCCGACGCCTCTCAAGGGCGACCGCAAACTGTCTCTGGCCCATTTGCGGCATGAGGAAACCCATGACGTGAGTCATGTGAGGCGTTACGCTGTTTTTTCCGGCCAGTTTGTCGATGCTCGTATCTCGGCTGGAACATGGCCGTTTTTTTTTGGCACTTAGGGAGGTATGATGGCCAAAACTATCCGTGTGGCGCTTGTGGGCGCAACGGGTCTCTTGGGGAGAGAACTGCTGAATCTTCTTGCAGAAAAAAACTTCCCGGCCAAGGAAGTGCGGGTTTTTGCCTCAGAGCAATCTGTCGGAGAATCCCTTTCCTTTGGGGAGAGCGAACTTGAAGTGGAGGCTTTGACGAAGGAAGCTTTTGCCGATAGTGATTTGGCTTTTTTTTGTGCTCCTGAAAAGGTGGCGCAGGAATATGTGCCTTTGGCCCTTCAAGCCGGCTGTATGGTCCTGGATGCTTCTCGCGCCTTTCGGAGCGACAATCGCAGTCTTGTTCTTGTGCCTGGACTGCAAAATGAAGCTCTGCCGCTGCATCGCGGACTGATCGTTCTTCCCTCAAGCACCAGTCTGGCTCTGCTCTATGCCTTATGGCCGCTGCATGAAAGTGCAACACTCACGCGTCTTGTGATCACGGCTCTACAACCAGTTTCCTCTGCCGGACAAAAAGGACTTCAAGAGCTGGAAAAACAAGTCAGCGATCTCTTGAATATGCGAGAAATTGTCTGTCAGAATTTTCCCACACAGATCGCCTTTAATGTCCTACCCCTCAGTGGAGAGCTGGCTCACGACGAATACTGTGTTGACGAAGAAGACCTGGTTTGTGATATCACCCGTGCTCTGGATGCGCCGGAACTTGCTATCACAGCCAGTTGTCTGCAAATGCCCGTTTTTTTTGGTCAGGCCCTTTCGGTCAACGTGGAAACCGAAAAGAAGCTCTCTGCAAAAACGGCACGAGCTCTTCTTTCTCAGGCTTATGGGGTGCGCGTCCTTGACAATCCCAGTGAGCAGATTTTCCCGACCCCCATTGACTGCACAGGTCAGGATGAAGTCTATGTGGGACGTATTCGCGAAGACAAAAGCCGTTCCGCAGCGCTGAATCTTTGGATCTGTGCTGACAATTTGAGACGCGGTTCGGCCACGGCTCTTTGCGAACTTGGGCTGGAGCTGCTAGCGGGTGATTATCTCGAAAATGGCTGGCCAACTCAGCTTTGGGAGGGAAAGCATGCGTGAACTGGGCTTTGACGAGTATTTGCAGAGCATGCTTGCCCTGCCACGACCGGGTGCCGAAAACTTTTTAGGCTTCTATGATCACAGAATAGGAGCCATGTGCCGTGATGCAAGGCTTTTGCTGATTCCTCTCGACGATCACCTCTGTCATCGCGGTGACGGTCTTTTTGAGAGCATTTGCTTTCGCCAAGGCCGTATTTTTGGTCTAGAAGCTCATTTACAGCGCATGCGTCAGGGGGCAGAAGTACTCGAACTGACGGCGCCATGCCCATGGGAAGAAATGAGCCGCATCATCTGCGAACTGTGTCGAGCTTGTGGAGTTGCGGATGGGGATCTGCGTGTATTTTTGAGTCGTGGCCCCGGAGGTTTTGGTGTTCAGCCAAGTGAATGCCCGAGGGCTGGTTTCTATGTGGTAGTTCTGCGTCCCAAAGTCCACAATGCCGCACTCTATGAAAGCGGCATACGTGCCTTTACCAGCACTATTCCACCCAAACAGAGCTATCTTGCCCGCATAAAGAATACCAATTATTTGCCCAATGTTTTTATGGCGCGAGAGGCGGAGAAAAAAGGCCTGGATGTGGCTGTGAGTTTTGGCGAGGACGGAGTGATGGGGGAGGCGGCTGTTGCCAATATTGCCATAGTCGATGCCGATGGGCGTTTTGTCTGCCCCAAGTTCACGCATATTTTGCCTGGAACAACGCTCCTTGCGGCTATGCAGTTGGCCAGTCAGCAAATGACTGTGGTACAGCAGGATATTCGTCATGAAGATCTTGCAAGCGCCCGTGAGGTCTTGCTCTTGACAAGTTCTATGCTTTGTGTGCCCGTAACCTCCTTTGATCAGAAGCCTGTTGGACAGGGAGAACTCCGCGGGCGCCCAGGTCCTTGTGCTAGGTGGTTGAAAGAGCGCCTTTTTGAAGAACTTTTTGCTCAGGGTACCGCTTTTTAACGCTTTGCACTATGAAATGTCGTATTTGCAAACGTGAAGCCCGTGTCAGTCTCAAAAGCCACAATACCGCTTTTTGTGAGGACTGTTTCTTGGCTTTTTTTGGCCGGCAGGTGAGCCGCGCCATTGAAAGCCAGAAACTCTTTACATCCGATGACCGGATTCTTGTTGCTCTTTCCGGAGGCAAGGATTCTCTGGCGCTGATGCTTGAACTTGCCCGTCAAGGTTATGCCGTTACGGGTTTGCATCTGGATCTGGGCATCGGTCAATCCTCAAGATTGGCCCGTGAGGCTGTGGAGAACTTCTGTCAAAAAGAACATCTGCCCTTGCTCATCAAGGAATTGGCCCGTGAGGGCTTGGCCATCCCCAGAGTGAAAGAGGCCTTGAAGCGACCCATTTGTTCGGCCTGCGGTTCCATTAAGCGGTACTATTTCAACAAAGTGGCCATGGATGAGGGCTTTAGCGTATTGGCCACAGGACATAATCTCGATGACGAGGTAGCTAGACTTTTTAGCAATACCTTGCGTTGGGATACCTGCTATCTTGGCCAACAAAGTCCCCTGCTTGAAGCCGAAGGGGGCTTTGTGCGCAAGGTGAAGCCTCTATGGCGTCTTACAGAGTACGAAACCGCCAACTACGCTTTTCTCTGCAATATTCAAACCCACTACGCACCCTGTCCCTACAGTGCGGGTGCCTCCTTCAGTGTTTTGAAAGGGCTGATGCAGCGTCTCGAACATCTTATGCCAGGCCGCAAGATTGATTTTTATCAGGGTTTTTTGAAACGTGGCCGCCCTGTTTTTAGCCAGCTTGAAGAGAAAAGTGTGACCTTACATCCTTGTTCGCATTGCGGTTATCCCACTTCCGCTGAAGATCTTTGTCAGGTCTGTCGTATTCGAGAGCAGCTTGCTCAAAGTCGTGAACCGTGATTGGCAAAACTTTGCTAACAGCTCAAAAAAAAAAAAGACCTTTCTGTGTGGGAAGGTCTTTTTTTGCATTTATCGGCAAAAAATATTAGGCATTACTGATATTTAATTCTTCAACTTCTTCGAGGGAAGGTGTTTCACCGGCTTTCAGGCCGCACATGCCTCGCACAACGTGCATGAGCATATCAAAAGGCAGAGTGACGGTACTTTTTCCATTATTAATGGTGCAGGTTTCTCCGCTTACAGAAAAGCGGTAGGCATGATGAGTTTTTTGTTCGCCTGAGGAGCGGACAATATAGTAAATTTGTTCTTTATTGTCAGTGACATAGAGTTTTTGTCTTGTCAGCTGTTTTTCCTCTTCATCAAACCATGAACATTCCGAATAGAGACTGCCACGAAATGTCAGGTCTTGACCATTATCTTGCGTAAGCGAGATATTTTCGAAGGTTTTTTGCACGAGCTGCCTCCGCATCGCTGCAGGTTGAGGTGGTAAATCATAATTTGTCTAGACAGTACACAGGCAGAAAACAATTGTCAACAATGGCAACAACCAAACAGCAAAAACGCAGCCCTGGCGAAAAATAGAGCCAAAGGCGCGCACTTTGAAGCAAGACATAGGATGCGTTTTTGCGGATGCGCTTGCCGAAGAACGGAGTGTTAGGATTCCAGAGGCTTTTCGGGTGATTGCTTTTTCAGGTATCTGGCATAGCAACGGGCTATGGCAGAATTGGGGTCCATGTTCTTTAGATAGGTCCCTTTGGCCTGATGTTCAGGCGGTTCATCCTGCCACACGCTTTGTTCACGCAATGTCTGTGCTTGTGTTACCGGGGCCTTGCCAAGCATCAGCTCAACGCGCAATTTGCTGAACACACGGGAACCCAGGAATTCATTGACCACCTTGAGAATGTCCTGTTCATGCATGCGCAGTTCCTGTACTTCTATGGAATCCTCGCAACCCATGATCAAGGTCTTTTTTTGGTGACCAAGAGGTTCCCCAAATTCTATCTGGAGTTTTTTCTTGATAGCAGGCCAGTTTTTCCAAAGATTATGTAAAATTCCTTGTATATTTTCTCGGTCAAGATGGTCGAGATAGTCGGTGAAAGAGATCGGTCCTAAAAACGATCTCCTTTGCTGTCGCTCTGTTTTCTTTTTTTTGGTTTTAGGCACTCGTGGCATAGCAGTCCTTTGGGCAAAGTGGCTTGACTATATCATGGAATTTTGATATATATATAAAGAAAAGTTGATATGAGCGTTTTGGCAACATTCCTTTTGCGGAGTCTGCATGCAGCTTCTTCAATTTAAAGCCCTGGCTGACAGCACGCGCTTGCGCCTGCTCCATCTGCTGCTCAGATACGAATTCTCAGTGAATGAACTGGTGCAGATTTTGGGCATGGGGCAGTCGCGCATCAGTCGTCATTTGAAAATTTTGACTGAAGCTGGGCTTTTAACGTCACGTCGGGATGGACTCTGGATCTTTTATACCGTTCCCCGTGAAGGTCTTTGTCACGATTTTTTAGCGGCTCTGTCTCCCTTTTGGGTTTTGACCGAAGAAATGAAGATCGATGGCAGCAAGGCGTTGCATGTCCTGGATGAGAGGAGCGCCCGTTCACGTCGCTTTTTTGACGCCATTGCCGAGAAATGGGATGATTTGAACCGTGAGATTCTGGGCGATTTTGATCTGCCTGCCGCCATCTGTCAGGCAGTGCCTCAGGGCTGTCATACAGCGGGTGATCTTGGTTGTGGAACCGGATCGGTTTTGACTGTTCTTGCCAAGTTCGCGCCGACAGTCATTGGGGTCGACAACTCACAGCGTATGCTGGAGTTTTGTGCCAAACGTTTTCAGAATCCCGAGTTCGCCACGGACAATCTTTCGTTGCGTATTGGTGAACTTACCCATTTACCCTTCAGAGATCGTGAACTCGATTTCGCTTGCATTAATCTTGTGCTGCACCACCTCTCAGATCCTGTGGCTGCTCTTAAGGAAGCAAGACGTTGCCTTGAGCCTGGTGGACGGCTTTTTATCTCGGATTTTGAACAGCACAATGATGAGATGATGCGGGTGCGTTACGGTGATTTACGTCTTGGCTTCAGCCGCGAAGAACTCAAAACATGGCTTGAGCGCACGGGGTTCAGGCTTGAGCAAATGACGGCCCAAGGCGTGCAGCGGGATCTTACCCTGCTTTTGCTCTGTGCCCGTGCCAGTGATGAATCCTGAGCCGTGTGCTGGGATAAACCATAAGGAAATACAATGACTCAGAAATTGGAAACAGCGCTGCCCTATAAGGTTGCGGATCTGAATCTTGCGGAATTTGGCAGTAAAGAAATGCAACTTTCAGAGCGGGAAATGCCTGGTTTAATGGAATGTATCAAGAAATACGGGCAGACAAAACCCCTCAAGGGGATGAAAATCTCTGGTTCTTTGCACATGACCATTCAAACGGCCATGCTCATTAAGACATTACATGCGCTAGGTGCCGATGTGCGCTGGGCCTCTTGTAATATTTTTTCCACTCAGGACCATGCGGCGGCAGCTGTGGCAAAGCAGGGCCTGGCCAAGGTTTTTGCCTGGAAAGGCGAAAGCCTTGAAGAGTACTGGTGGTGCACGGAAATGGCCTTGACCTGGCCTGATGGTTCAGGGCCTGACCTGATCGTGGACGATGGCGGCGACGCCACGCTCTTTGTGCATACAGGCTATGCCGTGGAAAATGATCCTTCATTGCTTGAGAAAAAATCCGATAACAAGGAATTTCAATGCATTTTGGACCGTCTGGCCCTACGTTATGCAGAGGACCCCAAACATTGGCACCGTGTTGCGGAAAATATTCGCGGAGTATCTGAAGAAACCACCACAGGCGTGCATCGTCTTTATCAAATGGAGCGTGAGGGGCGGCTGCTCTTTCCGGCCATTAATGTCAATGATTCGGTGACCAAGTCTAAATTTGATAATCTCTATGGCTGCCGGGAATCGTTAGCTGACGGCATTAAACGTGCCACTGATATCATGGTGGCTGGCAAAGTTGTGGTTGTTTGCGGCTACGGTGACGTTGGCAAGGGTTGTGCCCAATCGATGCGCGGCTTCGGAGCTCGTGTGCTGGTTACCGAAATTGATCCAATTTGTGCCTTGCAGGCTGCCATGGAAGGTTATGAAGTGACCACTATGGAAGATGCGCTCGCAGTGGGTGATATTTATGTAACCTGCACAGGCAATTACCACGTGATCACAGGGCAACATCTCGAAGGCATGAAGGACGAGGCCATTGTCTGCAATATTGGCCATTTCGACAGCGAAATTGATATGTCCTACCTTGAATCCACACCTGGTGTCACCAAGGTCAATATCAAGCCCCAGGTGGACAAATGGACTCTGAAGAGTGGGCGCAGCATCATCGTTCTCGCTGAAGGTCGCCTTGTCAATCTCGGTTGTGCCACAGGCCATGCCAGCTTTGTTATGAGCAATAGCTTTACCAACCAGACCTTGGCCCAAATCAAACTGGCCAAAGAAAAACTGGAAAATAAGGTCTACACTCTGCCCAAAGAATTGGATGAAGAAGTGGCTCGTTTGCATCTGGCCCGCCTTGGTGTCAAGCTGACAAAACTGACACAGGAACAGGCCGACTACATTGGCGTGAAAATCGAAGGACCATACAAACACGACATGTATCGCTATTGAGCCTGAAAACTGGGACTTTTTTCGAGGAAACCTCTTGGGTTTCCTCTTTTTTTTTGTCTAACCGCGTGAAGCAACTTTACGTACGAGGATGATATCATTGGGTGCCAGGGCGCAATCGTGTGTGAGTAGAATGCCTTCACGGGCTACAAGAGCAGATTCTTCAGGCAAATCGAGTGCTTTGAGGAGCTGCCAGACTGTTTTGCAGCGCGGCAGTGAGAGAGTACGTCCCTCAGGCTGAAGGAGAACTGTGATACGCGGTCCATGGAAATCTGGAGAGAGAATTTCCGGTTTTCCTTGTGTTGCGAGCAGTTCTTCCCAAGCTTTTTTATCCATTAGCTTCTCCTTCAAAAGCAGAGGCAGTAGAAGGCCGTGATGACGGTCATGCTTAAGGCTCTCAGACTCTGATTAAGGACAATGAGTCGCAGGCCAAGTGCCGGATTAAAAAAACCGGCGTAGGATGGCAACTGATGACGTAGAGCTCTGATGGGCGTTGAGAGAATGTTGCCCACAAGCAGGGCCACGATCACCTCACGTTCGCTAATGCCCCCTGCGGCTAACAGAGAGCCAGCCGCCCCCAGAGCACTGCCAAGCTCGGCGAGAAAATGCAGCATGATGATGCCAGCGCATTGAGGACTCAAAAAGGATAAGGCGGCTGTCTGAGTAGAAAGCCATGCATTGAGACGGTCAAAATGCCCCGCAGTCTGCAGATAGTACATGAGTAGATAAATGGGCACGACGAAGACTAACAGTCTGGGTAGGCGTTTTTTAAGGCGTTTGCAGGCGCGCTCAAAGGCCGAGCGCAGGGAAGTCGGATGTTCCTGGCATTGCGTCGTTTGCCTGCTGAGGCATGGGGGGAGCATTTGTCTTGAAAGCAAAAGAGTCGCCAGCGTACGTAGCAAAGCGGCAAGAAGACTCAAGCCAACATAGACAATGGCCGCAAAACCCAGCACAGGCCATGTTAAGAGGAAGATGGTTGGCGTGTGAACAAAGTAGGCTGGTAGACTATTGAAGAGATTGGCCAGGGTCAGTTCGCGCAGAGAAAGAACCTTGTTTTTATATGCTTCGGAGAGCAAGGCATTGGCCTGCGCCGGGGAAATAAAGGCCATGATGAAGGCTGCTTGAGAGCTTTCACCGAGATGGGCGGCTCGGGCAAAAGGGGCGGCAAGTCGGGCCAGATAGCGAGTCCAGTGCAGGGCTTCGAGCACATTGGCCACGAGTAAGCCAAGGGACAAGGACAGCACAAGCCGGGACATGGGGAAAAAAAGGGTCTGCCAGAGTGACGTTTCCACGGCTGAGAGGCCTGCTTCAAGAATGATAACCAGTGTCAGGAGGCAAATTTCCGCTTTCAGCTATGCTGCGAGCCAGAGCATCACAGCGCTCGTTTTCAGGCTGACCGGCATGGCCCCGCAGCCAGTGCATGGTAACCTTATGGCGATTAAGTTCAACAAGCAAAAGTAGCCAAAGATCCTTGTTCTTGACGGGCTGTTTGCTTGAGTTGACCCAGTTTTTCTTGATCCATGAGCTGAGCCAGCCTTTCTCGATAGCCGAACAGACGTATTGAGAGTCTGAATAGATCTGAACGCAGGATGGTTCAGGCAGTGCTTTGAGTGCTTCCAAAACGCTGATGATTTCCATGCGATTATTGGTTGTGTGACTGAAACCGCCGGAGAGCGTGAGAGGATTTGTGTCGTCTGGTTGTTTAAAGATGCGGCAGGCCCAGCCACCGGGACCGGGATTGCCGAGACAGGAGCCGTCAGTATAGATGGTTATTTCGTTAGCCATAGAAAACCCGAAAGATAAGATTGATGCGGAATAAAACGTTTTTGTATAAGCCTTTGAAAAAAAAACCAAAGCCAATGCTTGGCCACTGGCATCCTAATACGTGAAAGGAGCATGAGGGCAAAACGCAGGGCAGTTCCTTCAAAAGCGTTATTGACAACGTATACCCAATTTGGTCAGAACGAGGTGTTTTCGGTAATCTGCCAGTGTAGAAAGGGAAAAGTCCCCATTTTTGCAGAGAAGGCCTTTGTGATCACATAGTCGGCAGCGTTGGCTATGCTGCTCACCTTCTTCATACACTCCGGCGTGAGGATCTTTTTGGCCTTTGAGTTTCAGTGAAATGGTCTTAGAGCCTATCCACAAATAAGGAAAATGCCGAATAATGCGCAGTTTATCAGCTTTGCAAGGTGAAAGGCCGCCAGATGTCCTACTGTGTAGTGAAGATAGGAAACATGATTCCACGCATGCGAAAAACTCATCTGGAAAG
>JAILPJ010000064.1 GCA_024699605.1 Desulfovibrio sp.
CTTGGAGATTCTGTTTTTCCTCGTCAGTGATTGTTATTTCTTTTCTTTTTCTTGCCATAGAGGATCCCTCCACAAGATCCTCTACCAAAATTTTAGAAATACGTCAAATTAACATAGTTATTTAAAGAACGAACTACTAGACAGTTATTGCAAGCACCGCGTTCCGTTTTCTCTTGATAGCCAAGTGGCGCAATCGAACAAAGAGCTTGCGTCTGTTGTCTCACGGCAAATTGGCGAACAACAATCACTTGGAAGCTCTTCTCTCTTGACCAGAGAATTGGTATATACGCGGATTTCCTTGTCTGTACAACTCGCCAAGTCCCTTTGTGGCTTTTCTCGCTCTAGAGGAATTTGGGAAAAAACTTGTCTTTTCCCATTGATGGCAGTATCAGCAAGGAAAAAGGACCTCTAACGCCGCGGAAACCGTCATGGCCCAAAAAGATTTCATCCAGCGCAACGCAAAAAATATCCCTTGCCTCATTCTCATCGGCATGCCGGGAGCCGGCAAAACAACCATCGGCAGACTGTTGGCTAGAAAAATTCACTGGCCCTATCTCGATAGCGATCATCTCATAGAAGCCACCTATGGCCGCAGACTGCAGGATATTGTCGATGCAACGGATAAAGAAGGCTTTTTGGATATAGAAAGCCAGGTGGTCTGCTCCATCCGGGCCCAGCGCCTGGTTCTGGGCACAGGCGGCAGCGTGGTCTATCGCCAAAAGGCCATGCAGCATCTCAAAAGCCTAGGCCCCATCGTCCATCTTGATATTCCCCTGGAACTCGTCAAAGAGCGCATTGCCAGCAATCCTGAACGCGGCATAGCCATTGGACCCAATCAAACGCTGGCTGATATCTACCAGGAACGCGATGCCCTCTATCGCCAGTGGTCAGATTTTTCATGCAACAACAGTGCCAAATCCCAAGAAGCCAGTGTGGAATACATCCTCTCTCAACTGCCCAAGGATTTCTTCCTCTGATGCGCAAAAAAAGCGCCCCTCCTCAATAAAAAAGGCGGGAGCCCCCGCCCTTCCCATCGCACTTTTTCGGCAAATGACTAATAGCGCCATTCGCGGCCGTCAAAATGAATCATTTCATTGAGTCTACGCGAGCTTGAGACCTGGCAAGGAGCGGCAAGAGCTTCCTTCTTGGTCTTGCCGTGACAGCTGTAGATTTGTTCCGAGTAGCGGATGAAACCGATATATTGACCGGCCTGTGAGGCTGGACGCATATCGGTGGAAAAATTGTCAGGATCAATGGAAATATAGGTGGCCACATAGCCATTGCCAGAGGTCTTGACCGCCTTGCTGGACTTGGACGGCGTGATGGTCCGGGAGGCGCGCAAAACAAGCTTGCGACCGGTTTCATGTAAGGCTGCACGCACTTCAGCTTCACTCTTGGGAGCCCGAGTCGCTTTTTCCTGCTTCTTGGCTTCCTTTTTGGCTTCTTTCTTATTGCCCTTCTTCTTTTGCTCCTTAACCGCAGGCTCTACCGGAGCCTGTTGAGCGCTTTCCTCAAGCACGGGCTCTGTTTGAGGCTGAGTACTTTCGCTTTCCTGCGATGCGGCGCAGCCGGAAAGCAAAAACAAACTGAGACAAGCCGACACGAAATACTTGGACATAGACCCTCCCTTGGGCAGGCTTTCTTGGGCCAGCTGGAGATTTCAGGCACAAAAGCCCGTTTCACGGAAAAAACCGGGCAGCAAATGCCGCCCGGTTTCACTTATCCCTTAGTCAAAATCGCAAAGCGAACGCTTACTCGAAGGAAATTTCAGTACGGCGGTTCATGTAACGGCCGTCTTCAGTAGCGTTGTCGTACTTGAAGGACTTGCCGCGGCCGATGGCGCTCATACGGCTGGCCGGGACACCCTGCTTGGCAAGGTAATTCTTCACGGCAGTAGCACGGCGCTGTGAAAGCACGCGGTTGTAAGCGTCAGAACCCTTGGAGTCGGTCCAGCCGCTCAGGACAACGTTCTTATTGGCGCTGGTCTTGATCACTTCGGCGGCCTCATTCAGGATACCCATGGCCTTGGCGTCAAGAGCATAAGAATCAAAAGCAAAGTTCACGCCACGCAGGACGATGACTTCGGCTTCGCCGCAGAAGACAGCGGTCACAAAGCGCTCAACAGCGGCGTCGCTGGTCACGAGCTCTTCAGCACGCACAACCTGAGCTGCGGAATTCATAGCAGCAATAGCGGCAATATTTTTCTTGCCGTTTTCGGTGTCGGAAAGGTCGATAATGTGGACGACCAGATTACGCTGAGTGGCATAAATCTGACGCACGGTTTCCACAAAATCCACACCGCGGTTATTGTCACCGTCGGTGACAATAATCAGGGCGGCGTCGCGCTGCATGCTGGACATGAAGGGCTCATAGGTCTGCAGGCCATCACCCATGCTGGTCATACGACCAAAAACCTGAAAGTTGTCCTTCAGGGTATCGATGGCGGAGCTCATGCTGCTGCGGTTCCAGGGACCCTGGGGAACGATAACACCATTGGGGGTAATCGTGTGCAGGCCGCCCATGAAGCTCTGTTCCGGAATAGCGGCATTGACGCGCTGCAAGGCTTCCTTGGCAACTTGAATTTTTGTTTTTTTGAGGTCTTTGTTGTGCATCATCATGGAACCGGAGTAGTCCACGACAAAGTCAAAGCTCTCAATTTTCTTGTTGCAGCTCACTGGGGCTGCCATCGCAGCTGCCGCATAGCTCACGACCAATGCAGCTGCCAACATCAGCATACGGAGAGATTTCATGATGCCTCCCAAAAAAGTGTGTCGTTGAATTCCGTCAACATTGACGCCTAACGGTTTGCCCGCCTTGCCGCAGCCTTGGCAGCTTGCGGCATTCCCTGTTTATAGCCAAGTTCTACGCGTTGTGCAAGCCATAACAAAAATATCTTTGACCTCAAAGAAATACAAAAATTTTCTCCATTTTTTTAGGAACAGCTGGCTAAACATCCAAAAGGCACATGAAAAAAGATCTAAGTATTTTCTTTGAGAAAAGATGATCTAGTACTAAAAAAATCATAATTTCTCTAGAAGATATTGACAAAAGAAAAACCATACATATGGTAAAGAGGCTGAGTGCGCCGCCTGCCTGGGAGTCCTACCCTGTCCACGTTCTTGCTCCCTGCCGGCGCAGCACGTCTTGCAAAAATTCAAAGCTGCTGTATAGTCTTATCTGAAGAGTCTTCGCTAAGCCTGTCTTTCCCGCAGGTTCACATCAACAAAAAGGAGGCAGCGTTTTCCCCAGACAGGGAATGAACGCTGAATAACCTATGAACAATTCCCTTTTCCAGTCACGCACCTTAGCGACGGATGCCGTATCCGCCTACATGTCCAAAGTCTACCTCTGGATGTCCGCAGGCCTCGTCCTTACCGCCATCACAGCCTGGTTTGTGGGGACAAGCGATGCCGTAGCCCTTCTTTTCTCAAGCCCAGTGATTCCCATTGTGCTCTTTGTGGGCGAAATCGGCCTCGTCATTGCCTTGTCAGCGGCCATTCACAAAATGAGCGCACAGACAGCAACCTTGCTCTTCATGCTCTTTTCCCTGATCAATGGCCTCACCCTTTCCACCATTTTCGTAGTCTACAGCATCGGCTCCATAGCCAATGCCTTTTTCTCCACAGCGGGCATGTTCCTGGCCATGTCGGTCTATGGCACAGTCACCAAGCGTGATCTGACCAGCCTCGGCAGTTTTCTCTTTATGGGTCTGATCGGTCTGATCATCGCCAGTGTGGTCAATCTGTTTCTGGCCAATGCCATGATGGATCTGATCATCAGCTGCGTGGGCGTTTTGATCTTTACGCTCTATACGGCCTATGACACCCAGAAGCTGCGCCAGTTTGGCATGGACGCCCCCATGGACGACGGAGAAGCCGTGCAGCGCGGAGCTATTTTAGGCGCATTAACGCTCTATCTCGACTTCATCAACCTTTTTATCTATCTCCTGCGCCTTTTTGGTTCAAGCCGCGATTAACGCCTGTCTTGGCCTAACAGCAAGAAAGGACAGAAAGTCTGAGGCTTTCTGTCCTTTTCTGTCTGCTTTTCTTTTCCGTACAGAAAAAAACAGCGGAGGCGGCGTTTCCTCCCAGGCGTAAACGCCGTGTTTCCCACGCCAAAGACACTGATGAAAAAATCAGTCAAAACCATGCGTCGCCAAAAAGCTCGCGAAAACTTTTCGGCAAAGTCAAAACCAGCCCGCACAAAACAGCGGGGACAAGCCCCCTTGTCAGGGCGGGTCTGGAAAAAGTTTCTGCCGCATCTTGCCGATCTCGAACGCCAGATCAAGACAGAATATCACATTGCGGAGTACTTTCCCGAGCCTGTTGAACAAAAGGCCCGGGCCCTGCAAGAACTCTCCTTGGCGGAAAAAAAACGCTTAGTGGATCTCAGGGATCTGACCTTTGTCACCATCGACGGGGAAGACGCCAGAGATTTTGACGATGCCATTGCTGTGGAAAAAAACGGGCAGGGCTTCCGGCTTTTGGTGGCCATAGCTGATGTCAGCCACTATGTGCCCAAGGCGCGCCAAAGCCGCAGTCTGTCTCTGGACAGCGAAGCGCTGGCCCGGGGCAATTCTTTCTATTTTCCCAGCTCCGTAGCCCCCATGCTGCCTCCCAGACTGTCCACAGATCTTGCCAGTCTAAAGCCAGACAAAGACAGAGCCGTAATGGTCTGTGAACTTTTGCTCTCACAGAGCGGTGATGTCCAAAAAGCAGGGTTCAGCCAGGCTCTGATACGCTCACAGGCGCGCTTAACCTATAGCCAGGTCAAAGGGCTTTTGCTGCAACCCGATCCGGAAGTTCAAAGGCAAATCGCCGCCCTGCCGCGTGGCGATGCCATTATCCGTTCTCTGGACTGTGCCCTCACTCTCTGTGAAATCCTCAAAAGTCAACGCAAACGCCGAGGAAGCCTTATCCTGCACACGGCTGAGCCGGCCTACCGTCTCGATGAGCATGGCGAAATCAGCAATTTGGGCTTTCTCAACCACCACGAGGGGCACAGCCTGATTGAGGAATGTATGCTTTTGGCCAATGAAGCCTGTGCAAAGCACCTGGCCCAAAGCGGCCTGCCATTTCTCTATCGAACGCATGCCAGGCCTGCGCCTGAGCAGCTGGAACAGTTGAAAACGGCTCTCAGTCTCTGTCCCGGAGCCTTGCCCGCCAATATAGCACAGCGCCCGCTTCTGCCCGAAGACCTGCCCAACATCCTTCTGGCCTGCCAGGGCCAGACCATTGAACGGGCGGTCACGGCGCTCTGTCTGCGCGCTCTGCCCAAGGCGCTCTACAGCACCGAAAACATTGGGCACTTCGGCCTGGCGCTGCCCTCCTACTGCCACTTTACCTCACCCATTCGCCGTTACGCTGATCTGCTTGTACACCGCGCCCTCAAACATTCCCTGGGAAACGAGCAGTTCCTTTTGGCCCACAAACGCCTGCAGATTGTGGCCAGCCATCTCAACAGACAGGAAGAGCGGGCCCTGCGCTGCCAACGCGAAATGCACAAATACTGTTCGCTGCTCTATATGCGCAAGTTTCTGGGACAGGAGTTTTGGGCTGTTGTGGGCAGTGTCACACAAGCCGGATTTTTTGTGGAACTTACGGATTTGCCGGTCAGTGGCTTTGTGGCCAGGCGCCTCTTAAACGATACCATGCGCGTGGATCTCAGCCGACAGAAGCTCTTCAATCCCCGCACAGGCCAAAGCTATCAGTTTGGCGACACGTTGCGAGTGCGCTTACTTTCCGTTGTGCCACAACAATTGGCCATCAACTTTCTGCCGCTGCAAAGCGCAGGCTTTGCCAAAAAACCAAGGACGCGCTGATCATCATGTCTCTCTTTGGCTCTTCACAGCGACTGGGTGTCGCAGCGCTGCTGCTCGCTTTCAGCAATCTGCTTTCTCGCCTGATGGGCTTAATCCGCGACAAGGTCATTTCCTGGCAATTTGGCGCAGGCCATGAAGCCGATATGTACTTTGCGGCCTTTGTGGTGCCAGACTGCATCAATTACCTTTTGGCCGGCGGTTTCATGTCCATCACCATCATTCCCCTGCTCAGCCGCAGCTTTCAAGAAAATCCCCAAGAGGCCTGGCGCTTTTTCTCCTGTGTGGTCAGCTGGTTCGCCATAGCCTCCCTGGTCTGCACAGGTCTGGGAATGCTCTTTGCCGTGGAGCTTACGGAATTTGTGGCTCCGGGCTTTACGTATGAGCAGAAACTCCGCCTGGCCTTTTTCATGCGCTTGATCCTGCCAGCCCAGGTTTTCTTTCTGACAGGCGCCTGTTTTACGGCCCTGCTCTTCCTCAGACGACAGTTTCGCGTTCCGGCCTTAACGCCCTTAATCTACAATGGCTGCATTATCCTGGGGGGACTGCTGTTACCGGCCCTGCTCTTGCTCTTTGAACCAGAGGCCAGTTTTCAAGAAATGAGTCAAAAAGTGGGGATGACAGGCTACTGCCTGGGCGTCAGTATCGGCGCCCTGCTCGGGGCCTTTGTGCTGCCCTTGCTTGCAGCCCGCCAGCAAGCTCTGCCCCTCACATGCTGTTTCTCCCATCCTCTGCTCAAAAAATTTCTGCTTGTGGCTCTGCCGCTGATGCTTGGCCAAACCATTATCATGCTCGATGAGCAATTTCTGCGCATTTTCGGCAGCATGCTGGGCGAGGGGGTGGTCAGTCTGCTCAACTACGCCCGCCGCATTGCCCAAGTGCCCATCGGCCTGGTGGGTCAGGCCGCCGCTGTGGCCTCCTACCCCTTTCTCGTGGCGCTTTTGACACAGGGAAAAGAGCAGGAATTTGCCCAAACCCTGAACAAGGCGCTGCGCATGGGGCTGTGCCTGATCATACCGTGCGCCGCAGGCCTTCTGGCCTGCTCCTGGGCGATCATTACCCTGATTTTTCAGGGAGGGCGCTTTGGCGCGGCCGAAAGCACAGCCTGCGTTCCACTGCTGCAGATCATGCTGCTGGCGGTCCCCCTCTCCATGCTCTACATGGTTCTGGTGCGCGCATTCTACGCCCATGGCGATACCATCACTCCGGCTGTCAGCGGGACCCTGATGACGGCTCTGGCCATCCCCGTCTATTATTTCATCAGCGCACGACACAGCGCCATGGCCATTGCCCTGACCAGTTCCCTGAGTATCGGCCTCTATATCCTCTGGCTCTTTGCCATCTGGGCCAAACGCTATGGCTCCCAAGCCTTACACGGCCTCGGCAGACTCAGTGCCATCCTGCTCTGCCTGGCCGCGCCAGCCACGCTTCTCAGCTGGCTGAGTCTGCCGTTTTTGCGAGAAATGCTTGCGCTCTCACCGCTTCTGCAGGCCCTGGTCGTGCTGATCCTGCAGGGCGGTCTGTTCCTCCTGCTCTTTGTGCCGCCAGCGCTTTGGCTTGTGCCGGAATTGCGGCAAAGCCTGTTGCGCTTCAGAAACAAATCTTGAACCAACACGCCCTCAGAGGTCAAAAAAAGCCCAGAGGCGCCAGATAGGCAAAATTTCCCCGCCACAGAAGCCAGCCCAGACCGAGACAAAAGAGCAGAAAAAACCCAAGCTCAGTCAGAGAACCTGTGCGGCAAAGCGGAAAAGCCAGGCGGGGTCTAAAGGGATACGGCAAAAGGGGAATGCCCAGAGGGGTCAGGAAATCCAGCAGAAGGTGGCTTACGGCACCCAGGGCCAGCGCACAGAGGGCGTCAAAGAGCCAGGGGGAAAAGAGTTCAGCCGCAAAAAACGGCCAAAGCCAAAGGCCGAACCAGTGACTTAGGCCACGATGGCTTTTGGCAAAACGCCTCTGCCGTGCGGCCCTGGAAAAAGTGCCCAGAGCAGCCCAACATTGATCCAGGAGATCAGGCAAAATCGAACCCAGGCACGCCAGGCACAGTCCCTGCGGCGAGAGCTTGGCCAAAATGGCCACACCCAGACCAAAAACCTGATGGGTCGGCCAGCGCATCAGGCTTTTTTCCCCTTGCGGGTCGGCCAGGCTTTGTTTTTTTGCGAGCAAGTCCTTGGCGAAGACGGGCAGGGCACGATCAACGCCCCGCTTTTCTGATCTCTGCGCTGACCAAGATTGTGGGGAAGGGTCACACTATCGCCACAGGCGAGGTTTTCGGCGTTTTCCAACAGCAAAAGGCCATGGGCGCTACAGGCATAACTGGCCCGTCCGGCAAGACCTGGCACCGGAAAGGGGGCTGAAAGCACACGGGCAGAATCGTCTGCCGCTTCTGTCTGAGGCGCCCCCAGGCGCAACAGCAACGGCGCAAGGGACAGGGCCTCTTTGCGCAGATGCGCTTCAGCGCTGAGCTCTTCCAGCCAGGGCGGCACAGAGTCTGTGCTAAAGGTGTAATGGCACCAGGTACGACGTCCTGCGCCCCGCAACAACGGACAGCCCTGACGATGGGGACAGGGGGCATCGACCCCCAAACCCAGTTCACGGGCCTTTTCACGAAGATGCATGATGATCTTGCCGCCCAAACGTGTGCCAGGTTCAAGACATAAGAGCGGCAATGGCCCAGTTCCGCCAATACGCGCCATTTCCTCGAGAAACTCCTCCAGTCTCTGCTCAAAAAGGGAGGCTTGCTCTTCCTCTTCCCAGTCACTTGCCTCGGTCAAGAAAATCTGACTGCGTCCCTGGCGCCGGCTTTTGCGGTTTAGAAGCTCATTGAGCACATTGGCCTGGGTCACAAGAAAAAGCCCTTCCCGGCCAACCTTCGTCAAAAATTGCTGTGCCACCTGTTCCATGGGGCAACTGAGCAGCGTAACCTTCCAAGCAGGCACCTCCCAACGCTGCGCTGCCTGCGCAAGCAGGGCTTTGCCAAGGCGCAAAATCTGCGGCGATCTGTCCTGACAGACGATCTGCAGAGGGAGTCTGCGCCACTCAGGCTTGGCCAAAAAAAGCGCCAGGGGCACCGTGGCCGGACCTGACCCAAGATCCAAGAGCACGGTCTTTCCCTCCTTGGGACTGGGCAGGGTTTGGGCTGCCAGAAAACGCGTCAAGCGCAGCAGATTCCAGGGCAAAAAATAATAGAGATAGGCGCTGATCAGGCGGGGATTGCTAAAGTAGGGATGGACGAGCTCTGAGCGCTGATCGGTGAGCCTGCGCGAGAGCTCAAGGATATCCTGAGGGAGATGTTGTCTGTGCGCCGGCTGCAGGGGGCGTACTTGCCTCAGAATCTCCAAAAAACGCGTCATTGCCTCCATGAGCCCGTCAAGGCTCGCAAAAAGCGCGGAAGACTTGTGCCAGGACAGCCTCTGCTCGGTCGCAGGTGCGAGACACGCTTTTTGCCTTGTCTTGGCCCCCTGCCAGTGACTTTTCTGCCTTGTCGCCATCAAAGCCTCAATCTGTTTTTTTGCTGTTTACGTCCCAAAGCGCATGGCGGCCACAAAACTCGACTGAAAGCCCGCTTCTTCCGTCAGACTCAAAACCTTGGCCTTGCGGCAGAGCGTCCAAAGCGTCTCGCGCAACGACTCAGAGAGGGCAAGGCGCGCGGCACCAGCCAGGGCGGTATTGCCATAGGAGACAATTTTTGACGCTGTGCCCAGAGGGAAAAAACCAAGCGTCTCAAGGTCACTGGGATCTCCATGCGAGCCCAGCGCACCGGCCAGCACGATGCGGGAAAGATCCTGAAGCTGATAGCCTGCAGCCGCCAGCAAAAAACGCAGGGCCGTGGCAAAAGCGGCTTTGACCTTGAGCATTTCCTCAACATCCCGAGCCTCAAGAAAGAGGCCATGGGGAAGATTGAGCCGTAGGCTCCCAGCGCTTTGCAGAAACTGCTCGCTGATCTTGCGCAAAATGGGCATGGTCTGCGTTGTTTGGAAATGACCGTCAGCGGACAAAAGCCCCGTGCGCAAGAGCAGAGAAAGCAGCCTAAGATAGCCTGTGGCGCTGATACCACGGGGGCAGGCCGAGGCGTTGGGACATTGCGCCACAAGTCCCCAAGGACCAAGATCAAAGGACGTGATCACATCACTCGCCGCCAGCTGCCCGCAGCGCATGCCAATTCCTTCAATGGCCGGCCCCATGGGGACGCTGGCCAAAAAAAGCTCGTCGCCCATCAGGGCAAATTCCGCATTGGTGCCGAGATCCACAAGCAGCCAGGGCTTGGGCAGTGCTTCGGCCAAAACCGGCACAAGGCCGCACGTCACGTCACTGCCCACAAAGGGGCCGGGCAGAGGCGGCAGATAGATGGGGGGAAAATTTGGCAGTGTGAGCCATTCATGGCCTTTGTGCCCAAGCCGATAGGGTGCGGCACAGAGTCCCTCAACGTCACAGTCGAGGAAAATTTCGGCCATGGCCGTATTGGCGGCAAGCACAAGAAGAGCAAGCTGGGAGATATCGGCGTGGCAGGCTATGGCCTGCACCAGGGCCTCTCGCACTAGCGTTGCGAGGCGTTGTCGCTGTGAGGGGCTGCGCGCATAGGCCAGACGGCTGACCACGTCGCTCCCCACAGCGGCCTGGGGATTTAAAAACTGACCCTGGGCCTGGCACTGGCCTGTCTTTGCCTGCAAAAGCTGCCAGCAGACCGAAGTTGTCCCAAGATCAAGGGCAAGCAAGAATTTTTCACAGGCCGGGCGCTTTGTGACCGGCTCAGCCTCCTTGCTCTGCAAAAAACTTGTGGCAGGCAAAAGCAAAACACAAGGACTGTCCCCAAGCTCGCCCAGGCTGTGCCGGCAGCTCAGTCGCCAGCCCATGGCCAGTTCGGCCTGCGAAAAGACAGCCTCTTCTGCGCTCTGCCAGGCAGGAGCTTTGCCCAAAAAACGCAGGCGGCAGCGTCCGCACTGACCAAGCCCGCCGCACAGGGCACGCGGACGCAGTTTCCCTGAAAGCCAGAGCGCACGCGACAAAGGCTCCGAGGCGTCTGCCTCAAGCTCAAGCGTGTGCAGCACACGATCCGGTTGATGACAAGCAGCAAGAGCAATCTGACAACGCATGGCTCTCCCAAGGTCAAGAAAAAAGCCCTGGCGCGGGCTGACGCACTTGCCCTGCGCGCTACTCTTTTGTATTTTTGCCCGCAAGTTTTTCGTTCTGCGGTCGTTCTTACTTATCAGTCATGGCTGGCAAACCGCAAAAGCACGGGAGGCGGCGTACCCCAAACTCGGGAGCGCTGAAAAAAAGATGAACAAGGTTCTGGCACAGGATGAAGTGGATGCCCTGCTCAGGGGCCTTTCGGGCGGCGAAATTGAAAGCGAACCGGAAATCACGGAAGATCCCGATGGTATTGTGCCTTTTGACCTGACCAATCAGGACCGCATTATCCGCGGCCGTATGCCGGTTTTGGAAATCGTCAACGACCGTTTCGCACGGCTTTGCACCAACGCCCTCTCCAACGCCGTTCGCAAACGTGTGGAGCTCAATCCCATCTCCATTGATATGACCAAGTTCGGCGATTTCATGCGTTCACTGCCAGTGCCCACCTCCATCAATATTTTCAAGATGGATCCCCTGCGCGGCAATGCGCTGATGATCGTCGACTCGCGTCTGGTCTTCGCCCTTGTGGAAAACGTTTTTGGCGGCGCTGGCAGCCAGCCCAAGGTGGAAGGCCGTGAATTCACCCGCATTGAACAGGCCGTGGTCAACCGCATTGTCAAAATCGCCCTGGAAAACATGGAAGAATCGTGGCGGCCGGTGCACGATGTCAAACTTGAGCTGGTGCGCAGCGAAATCAATCCCCAGTTTGCCACCATTGTGCCGCCCAGTGACGTGGTGGTGATCATCAGCTTTGAAGTGGAACTGGAAACCTCTCTGGGATCCATGATCATCTGCCTGCCCTATGCCACCATTGAACCCATCCGCGGCAAACTCCATGCGAGTTTTCAGACCGAACGACTGGAAGTGGACCACGCCTGGATGAATCGGCTCAAGGAACGGCTCATGGAAACGCCTGTAGAGCTCATTGTCAAATTCGGCAACACGACCATCACAGGCAATCAACTGCTGCGCATGCAGGTGGGAGACGTGATTGTCTTAAACACCGATATCGAGGACATGCTCGTCTGCACCGTGGAAGGGGTGGAAAAATATCAGGGCATTGCCGGCACAGTCAAAGCCATGAAAGCCTTTCAGATCGTCAATGAAAAAGAGCCCAATTTCACCTAAGGTGGCCTGAACGCATCAAGAGTTTAATGCGATTGATCTGATTGACTTCACTGGCTCCGGGATCATAATCCAGGGCAATAAAATTGGCCTTGGGATAGCGGCGCTTGAGTTCGCCCATCAAACCCTTGGCCACCACATGGTTGGGCAGGCAGCCAAAAGGCTGCACACAGAGAATATTTTTCACCCCGTTTTCCAGCATACGCACCATTTCCGCGCCCAAGAGCCACCCCTCGCCCGATTGCTGCCCAAGGGAAATGAGATTGCTGGTTTTTTTGCGCAGGCTGCGAAAACTGGTAGGCCCGTGAAAGCGTTTGCTTGTGGCAAAAGCCAGGCGTGTGCCAAGCCTGGTGCACTCAAGAAAGGCAATACCCAGCATGGCCATGCGGGCATCGCGCCTGCGACCGGCCAGATGGCGATAATTGAAGATATCGTCATAGAGACAGTACATGGCAAAGTCCATGACGTCGGTCGATACGACTTCCCCTCCTTCCGCTTCAATGACCTCGGCGGCATGATTATTGGCGTCGGGGTGATATTTGAGCAAAATTTCCCCCACAATCCCCACGCGCTCACGCCTTGGTTCATCTGTCAAAGGCAGACGATCAAAATCGCGAATCATACAGAGCATATTCCATTCAAAGCGAAAGATGTTCCCCGTAAGAATATTGGCCTGGGCTTTGGCAATCCATTTTTTGACCAGGCGCTGCACACTGCCCTTTTCCCGTTCATAGGGCTGCACCCGGTTGATCATCCGGGCCAGCGCATCGCCGTAGTGGCCGGCCATGATCATGCGAAAGAGCATGGCCCGAGTCATGCGTATGCCTGGTCCCTGAATGCCGGTGGCAAAAGAAAGGATGGGGATATAGCCAAGGCCGGCATCGACCATGGCCTTGCGCAGGAGACTGGCGTAATTGGTTGCGCGGCAGCCGCCACCGGTCTGTGAAATCACCAGGGCGATTTTTTTCGTATCCCAGCGCCCGCTCTGCACAGCCTGCAAGAGCTGCCCGATGACCACAATGGCTGGATAGCAGGCATCGTTATTCACATAACGCAGACCCAGTTCAATGGCCTCACGGTCCACTGTGGGCAAAAGCGCGGCCTTGTAGCCGGCCCCCTGAAAAATGGCCTCGGCAAAGGCAAAATGAATGGGCGACATCTGGGGGATCAGCAGCGTATGGCTTTCACGCATGGCTTCTGTGAACGGCGGCGGTCCCTCAGACGATTCTTTGGGACAATGACAGAGGCTGAGGCGTTTTTCGCGCATCGTAGCCAAAAGCGAACGAATACGGATGCGGGCTGCGCCGAGATTGGTGCCCTCATCCAGTTTGATCTGGGCATAGAGGTGGCCGGCACCGCTGACAATTTCTTCCAGTTGATCCGATGTGATGGCGTCGAGGCCGCAGCCAAAGGAAAAAAGCTGTAAAATCGCCAGATTGGAACGTTGCACGGCAAAGGCGCCGGCACGGTAAAGACGGGAATGATAGGCCCACTGATTGACCACTCTGAGGGAGGAAGGGTCGGACATAACCTGAGCCACCGCGTCTTCGGTCAAAACGGCCATGCCGCAGGAAGTGACAAATTCCGCTATGCCATGGTGGACTTCAGGATCCACATGGTAGGGGTGGCCCGCCAGAATAATGCCCATTTCTCCCTTGGCGTCGAGTTCAGCGAGAATTTCGGCGCCTTTTTTGCGCAAATCACTGTGAAAAAGCCGAAGAGCCTCAAAACCAGCAGCCACAGCCGCATCCAGCTCTTTTTGGTCAAAATCCGCAAAAAACGGCACGGCATGCAGCCTGTGCGCCAGCTTATCCGGCGATAGCGGCAAAAAAGGACAGAGGTAGGTGATGCCCGCTTCCTTGAGCTCCTGAATATTATTGCGCAAGAGCTCAGGATAGCCTGCGACCACCGGGCAGTTGAAAGCGCCGCGCGTCTGGCTCTGCGAATCGGTCTCACGCGGCACACAGGGGAAGAAAATCGTCTTGACGCCCTGCTCAAGGAGATCCAGGACATGGCCGTGGGCCAGTTTGGCCGGATAACAAACGGTCTGGGAAGGGATCGTGGCATAGCCCTTGTAATAGAGGCTCTTGCTTGAGGGATTGGAGAGCACCACGCGAAAGCCCAGATGGGTGAGCAGCGTAAACCAGAGGGGGTAATTCTCGTAAATATTCAGGACTCTGGGAATGCCGATGCTGCCGTGCGGAGGATTTTCCAGAGGGGTATAATAGGCGAAAAGCCGGTCATACTTCCACTGGTACATATTGGCTTTATGACTGACCTGTTGCTGGGCCCCGCGGTCACAGCGATTACCCGAGATAAAATGCCGGCCGCCGGAAAAGCTGGAGATGGTCAACAGACAGTGATTGGCGCAGTGACCGCAACGGGCCACCTTGGTCTTGACCGCAAAAGTCGCAAGCTCCTCTTGGCTCAAAAGGCTTGAGGCTTTGCCCTTTTCCTGCCGTCTGCGGGCCAGAAGCGCGACGCCCAAGGCGCCCATCAGGCCGGGTATGGCCGGTCTTACGACATTTTTCCCCAATTCCAGTTCCAGACATCTGAGTAAGGCGTCGTTGGCAAAAGCTCCGCCCTGGGCCACCACATGTTCGCCAAGCTCACTGATATTGGAGATTTTCATCACCTTGTAGCAGGCATTGCGAATCACTGAATAGGAAAGGCCTGCGGCAATATCGCCCAGGGAAACGCCTTCCTTCTGCGCCTGCTTGACCTTGGAATTCATGAACACCGTGCAGCGCGTGCCCAAATCCACAGGTCTTTCTGCTGTCAGTGCCGCTTCCACAAAATCAGCCAGAGGAATGTGCAGAGAGTCCGCGAAATTCTCAATAAAGGAACCGCACCCTGAAGAACAGGCTTCATTCAGGGAAATCCGGTCAATGGCGTCATTGGCGATGCGGAGGCATTTGATATCCTGGCCGCCGATGTCCAGCACAAAACTGACACAGGCATCAAAAAATGCCGCTGCCGTATAGTGGGCGATGGTTTCCACTTCGTCCACATCCAAACGCAGGGCATTGGCCAAAAGGGCACTGCCATAGCCTGTGGCGCCTGCGCCGGCAATGATCAGCTCAGGCGCTTTGCGCTGATAGATTTCTTGAAGAATTTCGAGGGCAATACGCAGGGGATCGCCGCGATTGGAGGCGTAGTAGGTGTAGAGCAGCTCGCCGTCATCGTTGATCAGGCAGGCCTTAATGGTCGTTGAGCCGGAATCAAAACCCAACCAGGCCCGGCCCCGAGCGTCTTCCAAGAGTTTCACCGCCAGACGGTTTTTCGCGTGGCGGGCATCGAAATCCGCGCGTTCCAGGTCATTGGCAAAGAGCGGCGGCAGGCGGTCTGTGGATGAGGTCTCAGGCTCCGCATACAAAATGGCCAGCAAGTCGGCCACACGTCTGCCTTGACGCGTCTCCTTGGCCGCATTGAGTGCTGCTCCGTGGGCCACAAAATACTGACCGTGCTCGGGAAAGACGGCACTCTTCATCTCGGTCAAGGTGGCGCAGAAACGTTGACCGAGATAGGGCAAAAACGTCAAAGGGCCGCCGAGGAAAACCACTTTGCCGGTGATTTTTCGGCCATGTGCCAGGCCACTGATGGTCTGATTGACCACAGCCTGCAGGATCGAGGCCGCCACATCCTCCTTGGCACAACCCTCGTTGAGCAAAGGCAAAATGTCCATCTTGGCAAAAACGCCACAGCGCGAGGCAATGGGATAGATGGTCTTGGAGCGGCTGGCCAGTTCATCCAGGCCCTGGGCATCGGTACCGACAAAGGCGCCCATCTGATCGATGAAGGCTCCGGTGCCGCCGGCGCAGGTTTCGTTCATGCGCTGTTCCACGCCGCCGGTCAGATAGGTGAGCTTGGCGTCTTCTCCGCCCAGCTCAATCACCACGTCAGCGTCGGGAATAAAGTGCGTAATGGCCAGATGGGAAGCCAGAACTTCCTGCAGGAACGTGACATCAAGCTCCTGAGCCAGGGCAATGCCACCGGAGCCTGTGATACACAAAACCGCGCTGGCGTCGCCGATCTTGGCCTGGATAGCCTCAAGCAAACGTGTGACGGTTGCGCGCACAGCCGAACAGTGACGCGTGTACTGCCGAAAGACAACATCACCCGAGCAGTCAAGAACAACGGCTTTGACCGTAGTGGATCCAATATCCAGTCCAACAGCACAGTTCGGTGCCATCCACGCTCCCCACAAAAACCTATTTGCCGACTATCCAGTAGGTTTCCGGGCTTTTTTCCACAAAACCATCGCTCACGGAAAAAAAACCAGCCTGTTTAAAAAGCTGCTGATATTCACGCCGCGTCCTGCGCCAGCCCCAGAATTGCTGCGGACGCACGCCCAGATAGTGTAGGATCGCCCTGATCACGATTTTGATCGCATTGACAAAACTTCCGATCACCGAATCTTCTTCTAAAAAGGAAGAGGAAAGACAGATCAGCTGTCCTCCGGGCTCCAGCTGAGCGCGCAGGGCATCGAGCAGATGCAGGAAAAGACGGGTTGAGAGGCTGTAGTCCACAGCCGAGAGATAGATCATGTCGTAATAGACATCCGATGGCAAACAGAGCGGCGGATAACCGATGAAAACGCGGTCCGCCGGCAGATAACTGCGCAACCACTTCAGGCCCACGGTACTCGGTTCATTCACATAGAGCTCAATATCGGGCATGGCGTCGAGCAAAAGCTTTTCCATATAGCCCACACCGCTGCCGATGGAGAGGACGCGAAAGGGTTCCGAACGTTCTCCGGCCTCGGCTCGCTGCGCCCGAATTCTGTCAAGCAGCCAGAGGGCATTGCTGCGCTTGTTTTCTCGCCACTCGAGGGGCAGTGCCTCCCAGCTGGAATAGCGAGAAAACATTTCTTCATAAAATGTCGAATAAAACTTGGATCCGGCCAGGTGAAAAAAGGAAAGATGGGAAAATTTGGTAAAGGGAATTCCCTGCCAGCTCTCTTGATAAAATCGCCGCACGTCCTCTGCCCCCCATGTTCAAATCGGCTTTTATATAGCGTAGTAGCGCTTTTCCCGCAATACGCTCTGTATTTTCTCACGTGCCATGAACAAATTCGTCCAGAACAACGCTCCCTTTTCAGGGCATCAAACCTAGTTTTTGGCGCAAGAGCTTCTGGGACTCGTAGAGGCGCTGAATATCAGGATCCTTGCGCAAGGCTGTGGGCAGACAGGGATAGCAGACAATGGCATTCTCGTTCATGGCCGCCCGAACCAGAGGCAAAAAAATCGCATCCGGCATATCCACATACTGTCTGATGGAAGCGGGATTTTGCTGAACTTTGCGCACCAGCTCCAGGGTCAGAGAACCCATGATATTTTTGATATTCTTACTCTGCAAAACCGCATCGGGCACCTCAGCAAAAACCTGCGGTTCTTCTCGCAATTTCTGCGCATAATATCTGCCGATCTCGCTATCGTCAAAATCCGCCGGCAGAAGCCGATAGCGTTCCTGATTGCGCGTGGCAAAAAGATCCTCTGAGCCAGTGATCAGTCCTGGATCAAAGGGCTCGGCAAGAGGACCTTGCCCAGACAAACTGGCCTTGGCATAGCGCATGGCCTTCTGGCAATAGCCTTCAAGGGTTCCCTTGCCCAGATAGGTATTATACTTCTGCTTCCAGGCCTGGGCGCGCAGCTCAAGACTGCCCAACTGTGAAAAATCCAGGCCCTTGAGCGTGAGAATACCCAGGCAAAAGGCCGCCCCGTAATCGAGATTGGTCACGATATTTTCTTCTTCACTGAGCAAGGGATCGCGCAGAGCCAGGATTTTCCGGTACATCTGGGGATTACGGCCTGGCAGACGCTCGTGCAGGTCCTTGGCTGTGGCCGGTTCGATCTGCCAGACCGATTGGGCTGGACCGCGCACCTGACGCACGTAGTAGCCAAAGTCGGATTCGGCAGCCGCAATTTCCAAAAGGAAACGGCCAGCATTTTCCCTGGGCAGGCCAAGGTACTCGGCCACGGCAAAACAGAGCGTCTGCATCTGCTCAAAGGGCAGGTATCTGCGGCCTTTCCAGGTGCCATGCTGATCGGGTCGATCTGGCCAAAAACCTGCTTCAGCATCGGGATAGATTGTGTTGTCCCCGAAATGCGCCTGACAGGGCATGTGCCCCATCCCACAAAGACACAGTGTCATCACAAGCAGAAAGGCAAGTCTCGGCATAGCTCCCCCAGCCGACAGAAAAAAAATCTCTCTGACACAGGCGATAAGCCTGGTCAGAGAGAAAAAAAACAAGCGCCGCATCAAGCGTCTAGCTTCTTGCTTCAAGGGCGGCAATAGCCGGCAGTTCCTTGCCCTCGAGCAATTCCAGCGAAGCGCCGCCGCCTGTGGAGATATAGCCCATCTTGTCGGCGAGATTATACTTTTCCACGCAGGCCACTGAGTCTCCGCCACCCACGACCACAAAAGCCTTGCTCTTGGCGAGATCCGTAGCCAAGGCAACGGTGCCCTGATGGAAGGGCTCGGTCTCAAAGGCCCCCATGGGACCATTCCAAACCACAGTCTCAGCCTCTTGCAGAACCTTGGCGTAAAGCGCTTCGGTCTTGCTGCCGATATCCAAAATCATGGCATCGGCCGGCACCTGCTCCACGTCAACTTCATTTCGCGTTTGTCCCGCAGCCAATTCCTTGGCGACGACCACATCCACAGGCAAAGGCAGTTGGCAGCCTTTATCCTTGGCCTTCTGCATGATCTTTTTGGCTTCCTCAATCAGGTCTGGCTCATACAGGGACTTGCCCACGGCATATCCCTTGGCGGCCAAAAAGGTATTGGCAATGCCGCCGCCAACAATCAGGATATCCACTTTTTCCAGCAGATTATTCAATACGCCAAGTTTGGTGGAAACCTTGGCGCCGCCGATGATGGCGGCCAAAGGACGTTTGGGGGAGTGCAGAACGCGGCCAAAGGCTTCCACCTCGCTGACCATCAGAGGACCTGCGCAGGCAACTTTGGCCAGGCGTACGGCCCCTTCCGTGGAGGCCTGAGCTCTGTGGGCCGTGCCAAAGGCATCCATCACATAGACGTCGCCCAGATCCGCAAGCTTCTGGGCCAGAGCCGGGTCATTCTTCTTTTCGCCTTTGAAAAAGCGAATATTTTCCAAAAGCTGGCATTGACCGGGCTGCACGTGGGCGCTGGCAAGCTCCTTGGCCACAGAAACACTCATGCCCAAAGCCTTGCCCAGATGCTCGGCCACAGGCTTCAAGGAAAATTCCTCGGCGTATTCGCCTTCCACAGGCCGTCCCAGATGGGAGATGAGGATCACTCCGGCCCCTTTTTCTAAGGCCATTTTGACTGTGGGCAAAGCGGCGCGAATCCGTTTATCATTGGTGATTCTGCCGTCTTTCATGGGCACATTGAGGTCCTGTCTGATGACCACCGTCTTGCCACGAACATCCAAATCCGCAAATTTTTTCATCAGATCTTCAGCGCAGATACCTCAGCATTGCTGCTGGGGAGGAAACGCTGCCTCCGTTATCTTTCCCTCTATTGATACGAAAAACCGTCAAGGCCGCGAAGCGGTCGACAGTACTTCCACAAACTTCCAGCCTGATTACGACAAAAGGCTGCGAGCCTCCTGCAAAACCTGCTCAACCGTAAAGCCAAAATGTCTGGCCACGTCCTTGGCCTTGCCCGAGAGACCAAAACTCGTCATGCCCAGCACCTTGCCGTCAAGGCCCACGTATTTATAGAAATATTCGGGCGAAGCGGCTTCAATGGCCAAACGGGCCCGCACACGACTTGGCAGAAGCGCTTCTCGCCAGGCCGCTTCCTGCGCATCAAAAACTTCCGCACAGGGCAGAGAAAGCACACGCACTCGGCGCCCCTCGGCACTCAGCTTTTCCCAGGCCCCACAGGCCAGCTCAACTTCTGAACCTGTGGCCAGGATAATGAGTTCCGGGCTGCCCTCACAGTCGCGCAAAATATAGCCGCCGCGGGCAATATCAGCCTCCTGGGCCGCATTGCGCTGGTAGACGGGCAAGGACTGCCGCGAAAGCACAAGACAGGTGGGCCCCTTACGCTCTATGGCCCGTTTCCAGGCGTAGGCCGTTTCCAGACTGTCACAGGGCCGCCAGACTTCCATGCCCGGAATCATGCGCAGCGCTGGAATCTGTTCCACGGGCTGATGGGTGGGACCGTCTTCGCCCACGCCAATGGAGTCGTGCGTAAAGACCCAGATGGCCTGAATCTGCATCAGCGCAGCCAATCGCAAGGCATTCTTGGCCTGATCGCTGAAGGAGAGGAAGGTCCCCGCATAGGGGAGGAAGCCGCCGTGCAGGGCCAGTCCGTTCATGATGCAGCTCATGCCGAATTCGCGCACGCCATAGTACAGGTAATTGCCCGCCTCTTCAGCCGTTACGACCGTGGAATGTGTGGTTTTTGTGCCCACGGAGCCGGTCAGGTCAGCTGAGCCGCCAATGAGCTCAGGCATTTTCGGCAAAAGCACTTCCAGACATTTCTGCGAGGCCTTGCGGGTGGCCAAAGGCTCGCTTTGCTTGCGCAAAGCAGAGAGAAGCTCGCTGGCTACTGTCTCCCAGTCCTTTGGCAAGGAGCCAGCCATCCGCCTGGTAAATTCCTGGGCAAGATCGGGGTAATGCGCGGCATAGTCAGCAAAACGCTTCTGCCAGGCCTCTTCAGCGATCTTCCCCTGACTTCTGGCATCCCATTCCTCCCGATAGTCTTTGGGAATTTCAAAAGGCGGATAGGGCCACTCAAGGTTTTTCCGTGTTGCGGCACAGGCCTCGGGTCCCAACGGCGCGCCATGGCAGGCTGCACTGTCCTCCTTGGGAGAAGCAAAACCGATACGGGTCGGAACAATGATCAGCGAGGGGTGTTCCTGATCGCTTTTTGCCTCATCAAATGCCAGATCCAGGGAATGGGGATCGTGACCTTGAACATGCTCAATCACCTGCCAGCCCATGGAACGAAAACGCATGGCGACATCTTCGGTAAACCAGCCGCTGACCTTGCCGTCAATACTGATGCCATTGGCGTCGTAGCAGACAATGAGACGCCCAAGCTTCCAGGTTCCCGCCAGAGAACAGGCCTCAGCTGCGACCCCCTCCATCAGACAGCCGTCTCCGCAGAAACAATAGGTATAATGATCCACAATCTTGTAATCAGGGCGATTGAAGGTCTGGGCCAGAAGGCGTTCGGCCAAAGCCATACCCACGGCTGAGGCAATACCCTGACCTAAGGGGCCTGTGGTCATGTCCACACCCTGGGTCACACCGTATTCCGGATGGCCTGGCGTTTTGCTCCCCAATTGCCGGAAATTGCGCAATTCGTCGAGCGAGAGATCGTAGCCTGTGAGATGCAAAAGGGCATAGAGGAGCATGGAGGCGTGACCATTGGAGAGCACAAAGCGGTCACGGTCAACCCAGTGGGGATTATTGGGATTATGCTTCAAATGGTGCCTGAAGAGCGTTTCGCCCAGTTCTGCCATACCCAGCGGCGCTCCGGGATGACCGGATTTGGCTTGTTCAATGGCGTCCATAGACAGAACTCTGAGGGCATTGGCCAATTGTCTGCGTGTCGGCATGACTTCTGCTTCCTCCGATTAGAGGGTTTGGCTGACAGGAAATGGGACGAAAAACAGACAAGCCTATTGCTTTCGGGGCTTCCAGGTCTCGGCCGGAGAGTGGCGCCCCAAGCCCGTACAGGCAGTCTGAAAGGCGGCCAGGCGGGTGGCATAGGGGGGATAGGCAAAGAACGCTGATCCAGAGACCAAAAGATCAGCCCCGGCTTGGACAAGCTCCGCGGCATTTTCCGGGCAGGCGCCCCCATCGACCTCAATGACCACCTGCGAACAATCCAGGCTGTCCAGCAAGGCGCGACAGGCGCGAATCTTTTCCACACTTGCCGGAATAAACTGCTGTCCTGAAAAGCCGGGATTGACGCTCATGATCAAGACCAGGTCAAGATCCTGCGCCAGCCAGCGCAGCATACCAAGATCTGTCCCGGGATTAAAGGCCAGACCGGCCTTGACGTGATGGGCACGAATGGCGGAAAGGGTGCGTTGCAGGTGTCGATCGGCTTCGGCGTGTACCACGAGCAGATCGCTGCCAGCCGCCACAAAGGCTTCAATATAGCGCGCTGGCTCTTCGATCATCAGATGCACATCAAAAAAAAGCCCGCTCTGCCCGCGCAGACTTTTGATCAGCGGCGGACCAAAGGTGATATTGGGCACAAACGCGCCATCCATGACGTCCAGATGCAACCAGCCTAGGCCCGCCTTTTCAAGGTCCTGTAATTCACGGCCAAGTTCGGCGAAGTTGGCACTCAAAAGCGAAGGGGAAAGGATCACGATCGTTCCTCGGGATGTCCGGCCAGAATGCGGCGCAGAGCTGAAAGTTCTTGCTTCAGCAGACCTATAAAAGCCTTATCTGGCACAGCCACCACACGCTCGGGCAGACTTTGGTCGACCACCGCTGAGCCGGACAAGACTCGCCTGGCCCCATCAATGGTCATGCCCTGTTCATGCAAAAGCTGCTTGATGCGGCGTAACAGGGTAATGTGCTCTTCTGAATACAGACGCTGGCCGTGATCAGTACGCAAGGGAGCCAGTTGGGGAAATTCCGTCTCCCAGAAACGCAAAACATAGGTTTTGAGATTGAGGAGCTCTGCGGCTTCGCCAATGCGGTACATCTTTTCCGCCATGGACACGCCCCACACTAAATGCGCACCGGCAAAGCGTTGATCAGAGACTGAGCGACCTTGTTGCGCTCCTTGTCCACTTCACCGTCCTTGAGGGTACGGCTGGGATGTCGAAAGGTCAGGCGGAAGGAAAGATGGCGCTCCTCGCTGCCTTCAGGTTCATACTCGCAGACAAAGGCCAGATCTTCAAGATAGGGCAACTTCATGGAGCGAATGTGCTCGACAATGCTGCCAACGCTGAGCTCGCGGCCACCGATCACGGTAATGTCGCGGCGCACAGGCGGAAAACTGGCAAGACCCACAAAATGTACCGCGGCTTTTTCCGAAGCCTTTTTCAAAAGATCGAGATTGACTTCGGCAAGCCACACGCCCTCATGGGCCAGGTATTCGTTGGCAATAGCCGGAACCAGGCGGCCAAGGCAACCCAATGGCTCATCGCCCAAAAAGATGTCAATGGCCGGCAAAAGATAGGGATGTTTTGCACACGCTACAAAGCGCGCAGGTGGAAGATGCAGCGTGGCAAGCAGATGTTCCAGAAAACCGCGCAGATCGCTGTAATCCATCGTTTCAGGCGTATACGGCCAGACGTCTTCGTTGCGCAGACCGTGCAAGACAAAACCCAGTATGCCAGTTTCGCGGGCTCCGGTTTCTGACTGCTGGCTGGCATGAAAGACATGGGCCAGTTCAAAGAGCCGGACAGACTGCGCCCCTTGTGCCAGATTATTGCGCAGTGCCTGTAAAAGGCCCGGGGCAAGAACGGTTCGCAAGACATTCTGTTCCGCTGTGAGCGGATTCATGATGGAGATGCGGTCTTCCTGCGGCAGCTGTAAGAGATCAAGATCCTTATGGCCCACAAAGCTGTAGTTAATAGCCTCATTGAGCCCCAGGCCCGCTGCCCAGTGCCGAATCTTCTGCCAAAAGACAAAATCCGAGGGCGCCTCACCCGCACGCTCCAGAGAAAACTCCATGGCCGGCAGTGCCGGGGGAATATTGTCCAGACCATAAACGCGCCCCACTTCTTCCACCAGGTCTGCCGCGCGCGTAAGATCCGGTCGCCACGAAGGCTGCGTGACCTGCCAGGGCTCTATGCCAGTCTGCACCTGGCAGCCTACCCCCTGCAGCACCTCCAGGGCAAAATCGCTGCCCAAAGAAAGTCCCAAAAGCGCATCAGCCTGTTTGGGCGAAAAGGCAATGGTCGCTGGCACAAAGGCCTTGGCTTGATTCACTGAAAGGGTTTTGTGCACCTTGCCTTGCGCCAATTGCGCCATCATGGCACAGGCACGGTCAAGGGCCCAAACACTGCGTTCCTGATCGATGCCGCGCTCAAAGCGAAACGACGCTTCGCTACTCAGACCCAGCCGGCGCGAGGTCTTACGAATGCTAGCTGGCTGAAAAACAGCGCTTTCCAGAAAAACGCTTGTTGTCGTCTCGGTGATTTCACTCTCAAGGCCGCCCATGACCCCGGCCAGGGCCACCGCTTTTTCGCCGTCGCAAATGCAGAGATCGCGGCTATTCAAAAGACGATTCTGCCCATCCAGTGTCACGAAGTTCTCACCTTCCGCCGCGGGCCGTACCACGATCCTGCGACCGGCCAGTTTTTCCAGATCAAAAGCGTGCAGGGGCTGACCGCATTCCATGAGAATGTAATTGGTCACGTCCACCAGATTGGAGATGGCCCGCACGCCAACCGCCATAAGGCGATAGCGAATTTTGGCCGGAGAAGGCGCCACAGTCACGCCTGAGATGACACGACCGGCATAAAGCCAGCAGAGCTCAGGATCCTGAATGGCAATGGGCAGAGCAGCACTGTCTTCCACACAGTCGAGGCTACGCTCGGGTATGGTCAAGGGCAGATGAAAGGCCATGGCGGTCTCTCTGGCCAGTCCCAGAACCGAAAGACAGTCTGCGCGGTTGGGGGTGATAGAAAGATCGAGCACCTCAGTATCGAGTTCCAGCTCATCCACCAGGCGTCTGCCCACAGGCGTGTTCTCCGGCAGCACCATGATGCCGCTGTGGTCATCGGAAAGACCCAGTTCCCGCTCAGAGCAGATCATACCATGGGAAGGCTGACCTCTGAGCTTTGACTTTTTGATCACTGTGCCATCAGGCAGGCGACTGCCTACTGTTGCCACCGCCACCTTCTGTCCTGCTGCCACATTGGGGGCTCCGCAGACAATGTCAAGAAGCGCCTCGCCGCCCACATCCACTTGACAGCAGTGCAAATGGTCGGAGTCAGGATGCCTGCTACAGTTCACCACATGGCCTGTGGTGATGGCCTCAAGCGCGGCAAAGGGATGCCTGAGCTCTTCGAGCTCGAGCCCCAGCATGGTCAGCCTGTCACCCAACGCTTGGGCAGTACCTTCATACGGAGTAAATTCACGCAGCCAAGAAAGAGAAAGAAGCATAGCGTTTCCCACAAAAAGTCGAAGAGGATAGTCAAAAAAAGCAGCCCAAGGTGCTCAGACAAGACACAATACTAATGGAAAGACCAGACGGGCGAGCGGTCACGTTCAGGCTCAGGCAGAGGCCGTTCCACGGGATTCTGCCCGTATCTGCCGTAGGCACCCCGGGGAAGTCGCTGACGCGGCTTGGGTTCGGGACGCACGTCGCTTACGGTATTGCCGTACGCATCGGTATAGCCCATGCCGCCCTCAGCTGTGCGACCAAAACTTCCCGAAGAAGGCAAAGCCTCAGGGGCACGTGGGCCACCCGGTGCTTCCGTGCCTGAATCACGAGGCGTATAGACGGTTTTGGCCAAAGCGTTGGGCGCAAGCCCGAGCACAAGCAGCAGACAGAACAGAGCCAGCCTGCGCATGACTAAGCGCCAAACTGAGTCAAAAAACGCAGATCATTTTCAAAAAAGAGGCGCAGATCACCGATGCCGTATTTGAGCATGGCGATACGTTCCACACCCAGTCCGAAAGCAAAGCCGCTCACCTCTCGAGGATAGTTCACAGCCTCAAAGACCGCCGGATCCACCATGCCGCAGCCCAATATTTCTACCCAGCCGGTTCCCTTGCAAACCCGGCAGGTCTCATGGCCCAGATGTCCGGATCCTCCGCAGAGAAAACAGGAAATATCGACTTCAGCGGACGGCTCGGTAAAGGGGAAGAAGCTCTGTCTGAAACGGACCTCTGTGGCCGGACCAAAAACACCGCGCACAAAAGCCGTCAGAATACCGCGCAGATGGGCCATGGTGATGGAATGACCGACCATCAGGCCTTCAACCTGATGAAACATGGGGGTATGCGTCAGATCCGAATCCCTGCGATAGACCTTGCCAGGGACCACGACGGCCAGGGGAGGACGTCGGGCGAGCATGGTTCTGACCTGCACAGGCGAGGTATGCGTGCGCATCAGGATGGTGTCGGTGATATACAGGGTATCCTGCATGTCACGGGCGGGATGCTCAGGCGGCATGTTCAGGGCTTCAAAATTGTAGTGGTCAATCTCCACTTCCGGCCCCTGAGCAATGTCAAAGCCCAGTTGACGAAAAATCCCGCAGATTTCTTCCATGATCAGGGTGTCGGGATGCAAGGAGCCCATATTCGGCTTACGTCCCGGCATGGAAGCGTCAAAACGGGCCAGGGCAGCCGCTTCACGGGCGGCCAGAAGTTCATCGCGGCGTTTTTCAAAACGCCCATTGGCGCGCTCCTTGACCACATTGGCCTTCTGACCAAAAGCCGGCCGTTCCGCTTGAGGCAATTCTGGCAGCTGACTCATGATCTGCGCCAGACGTCCCTTGCGACCCAAAAATTCGATACGCAGTTGTTCCAGTTCATCCAAAGAAGAAGCCTGGTCCAGACCTTTTTCAAGTTCCGGTTCCAGGCTTTCCAGTGCGCTAATAAGATCCATGCAGGTCCTCGCGTTCGTCAGGACGGGCAGCAGAGCTGCCCGTCTGCACATTTCAGCTTAATTCAGAGCAGTTTTGGCCATGTCGACGAGCCTTGCGAAATCTTCCTTCTGGAAAACGGCAAGATCGGCCAAGACCTTGCGGTCCAGTCCCACCTTGGCCAATTTCAGGCCATGGACAAAACGGCTGTAGGAAAGGCCATTGACACGGGCCTGAGCATTGATCCGCAAAATCCACAAAGCGCGGAAATCACGCTTGCGCGCCTTGCGGCCCACAAAGGAGTTCTGCAGGGCACGCTCCACCGCTTCACGTGCAGTACGGTACAGACGGCTGCGGCCGCCGCGGAAGCCTTTGGCCGCATGCAAATATTTTTTATGACGATGATGACTGGCAAGTCCTCTCTTGACACGCATGGTGTACCTCCTTTCACCATCTAGGCGGAGGAAAGCCCGATGGTGGGATAAAAGCTTTTCTCTCAGCGATCCTAGCCATTGGGCAACTGACGGCGCACAGCCTTGAGGTTGGCGCTGTCAACTAACGTCACTTTGCCCAAACGCATTTTACGGCCAGGGGCTTTCTTGGTCAAAATATGACGCATATTCTGACGACGACGACGGTATTTTCCGCTTCCGGTCAGCTCAAAACGCTTGGCTGCCGAACGCCGGGTTTTAATCTTGGGCATCTCTTCACTCCTCAAATACAAAGGGATGGAACAAAGCCGGCCTGAAAAGTGCCGGCGGTGCAGACTATTTCTTGGGCACAAGCAACATCTGCAACGTACGACCTTCAGCCTTGGCTTCCTGTTCGACCTTGGCCACGTCCGCCAAATCCGTCACAAATCGGCTCAGGATGTCCTGTCCCCTATCCTTGTGCACGATTTCACGGCCACGGAAGAAGACGGTAATCTTGCAGCGATCGCCGTCTTCAATGAAGCGGCGAATGTGCCTCAGCTTAGTCTCGTAGTCGTGATCATCGGTCTTGGGACGAACCTTGATTTCCTTGATCTGCACTACGGTCTGCCGTTTTTTGGCTTCCTGCTTTTTCTTCTGCTGTTCATAGCGGTATTTGCCAAAATCCATGATACGGCAGACAGGCGGGTCAGAAGCCGCAGCAACCTCCACGAGATCGAGCCCCGCGTCTTTGGCCTTTTCAATGGCCTCATTGCGCGACAGAATTCCCAGCTGTTCTCCATCGGCCCCGATAACACGAACCTCTCTGGCACGAATCATCTCGTTGCGACGAGTTCCGTCCTGCGGAATCTCACGCCGCGGTCGTAAATTAGGCGAAGCTATAGCGCATTCCTCCTTTTTTAAAGGGCTCCTCCGCGTCTGCCCGAATCATGGCCACGATCTCCTCCACGGATTTCAAGCCCACGTTTTCTCCACTGCGCAAGCGTACATTACATGCATGCTCTTGCATTTCCTTTTCGCCCACAACCAGCATGTAGGGAATTTTGGCGACCTGAGCTTCACGAATTTTGAAGCCCAGTTTTTCATTGCGAATGTCGGCTTCGGCCCTGATACCAAGCTCGCGCAAACTGTCACGCAGGGCCAGGGCAGCGCTTTCAGCCGCACCGGTGACTGTCAACAGACGGGCCTGTTCAGGGGCCAGCCAAACCGGCAGTGCGCCGGCAAACTGCTCAATGAGCACACCGATAAAACGCTCCAGCGAGCCCATAATGGCACGGTGCACCATAACCGGGCGGTGGCGTTCACCGTCCTGCCCTATATAGCTAAGATCAAAACGCTCTGGCAAGGTAAAGTCGACCTGAATGGTGGAACACTGCCATTCACGACCCAGACAGTCGAGCAAAACCACATCGATCTTGGGTCCGTAAAAAGCCCCATCCCCCTCGTTGATCACATAGTCCAGACCCGCTCCTGTCACAGCCTGAATCAAGGCCTTGGTCGCCAAATCCCAAGCCTCGTCGGTGCCGATACTGTCTTCGGGACGGGTGGAGATCATCACGCGGTAGGAAAAGCCAAAAAGCCCCATGAGATCCTGGATGAGCCGAATCACGTCGAGAATTTCGCCTTCGAGCTGCTCCGGTGTGCAGAGGATGTGCGCGTCATCCTGCGTGAACTGGCGCACACGCAACAGCCCGTGCAAAACGCCGCTTTTTTCGTGTCTGTGCACCAGACCAAGCTCAAAATAACGCTGAGGCAAATCGCGGTAGCTGCGCAAGGCATTGTTATAGATGAGCATATGGCCTACGCAGTTCATCGGCTTGATGCCGTACTGATTCTCGTCGATCTCGGTAAAATACATATTCTGGCGGTAATGGTCATAATGACCGGAACGCTGCCAGGTTTCAGCGCGCAAAAGCTGTGGCCCCTGCACAATGTCGTAACCGCGCTTGAGATGTTCCTTACGCCAAAAATCTTCCAGGATGGTGCGCACCAGCATGCCGCGCGGCAGCCAAAAAACCATGCCGGGAGCCACATCTTCCCGGAACATGAAAAAGTCCAGTTCCTTGCCGAGCTTGCGGTGGTCACGGCGCTTGGCTTCCTCAATCTGCTTAAGATAGCTGGCCAGGGCCTTTTCCTCAGTAAAGGCCGTGCCGTAAATGCGCGAGAGCATGGGATTGTGCTCATCGCCGTGCCAGTAGGCGCCGGCGACCGACAAGAGCTTGGATACGCGCGTAAATCCCGTATGCGGCACATGCGGGCCGCGGCAGAGATCCGTAAAATCGGCGCAGGTGTAGAGGGAAACGCTCTCTCCGGGAAGATTTTCGATCAGCTCAACCTTATAGGTTTCGCCCATCTCCCGAAAACGGGCCAGCGCTTCAGCCTTGGGCAGATCCTGACGGACAAAGGGGGCTTTCTGTTCCGCAATTTTCTTCATTTCCGCTTCAATGGCGGCCAGATCTTCGGAAGAAAAGGGGCGCTCCACGTCAAAGTCATAGTAAAAGCCCGTGGCAATAGCCGGACCAATGGTCACTTTAGCCTTGGGATAGAGATGTTTGACAGCACAGGCCATGACATGGGAGGTCGAATGCCGAACGATTTCCAATCCTTCGGGACTGTCAGCGGCAACAGGCAGAATTTCCTGTGCGGTTTCAGGCAGCGGCGCGGCAAGATCCATGAGCTGCTCACCATCGGCCTTCCGCACCTTGACCGCAACCAACGCCTTGAATTTCTTGCCGCTCAAACTCTTTTGCAAGATCTCAGCAAGGGGTGTGCCTGCCATAACTTCGAGGGATTGTCCTTCCAGCTGGACGTTCATCTAGTCTTTCTCAGCGCCATATCCCCGCCTGGCAGGGAGGAAACGCTGCCTCCGTTGGTTTTCCTGTTAAAGAATTGCGTCTTAAGCATAAAAAAGGGGAGGCAGATACCTCCCCGAACTTCCGGTTCTACGCAGCCGGAAAAAATGAAAAAACGGTATTTTACGGGTAAAACCCGATATGTGCATTTGGTAGGAACGAGCAGACTTGAACTGCTGACCCCTTCCGTGTCAAGGAAGTACTCTAGCCACCTGAGCTACGCTCCTACAAGAGGCAGATGGTTTTATAGCCCGCCAGACAAACTCCGTCAAGCAAAAAGATACGATCTTTGGATTTTTTCAGCATTGACATTTCTGCCCCCACCAAGCAAGTTCGCAAGACCGGCAACAACGCGAGTTTTTTTTCAGGAGTCTGCCCCATGCCGCATTGCACAACTCTCCTCCACGCCAAAAACATACTGACCCAAGACAGTGAGCGCAATCTGCTTGAAGAGGCCTCCCTGGCCATTCACAACGGCAAAATCGTGGCCATAGGCCCACGCCAGGAGCTTGCGCCTGTCTGGCAGGCTCAAGAGGAACGCGATCTCGGCAATGTGCTGGTCTTGCCAGGCCTGATCAATGCCCATACCCACGCTGCCATGACGCTGTTGCGCGGCTATGCCGACGATCTACCCCTGCTGGCCTGGCTTGAGCAGAAAATCTTCCCCCGCGAAGCCCAGCTCACAGCAGAAATTGTGGAGCTCTTCTCCCTTTTGGGCTTTGCTGAGATGCTGGCCACAGGCACCACAGCCTGCCTGGACATGTATCTCTTCCAAAAGGCCGTCTTTGCCGCGGCCAAACGCGCCGGTATCCGCCTCAGCGCCGGAGAGGGGGTCTTCGCCTTTCCTTCGGCCAGCTGCGCCAATTGGCAGGAAGCCCTGGCCATCACAGAGGATCTGGCCCAAAGCACCAGCGCAGAAAGCCGGCTTGAGGTCATGGTCAGCCCACACAGCGTTTACACCACGAGCCCCGAGCTGCTCACAGCCTGTCTCTCCCTTGCCCAGAAACGGAATCTGCCGCTGCATCTGCACCTCTCTGAAAGTCCACAGGAAGTGGCGCAATGCCAACAAAGCCATGGACTAAGCCCCATAGCCTATTGCGCAGAAAGAGGCCTTCTGACACAGCCGGCCGCTCTCGCCCACGTCGTGGCCGTAAGCGATGACGACCTCAAGTGCCTTACGGAGGCGAACGCCGTAACGGTACTGCATTGTCCGGGTTCCAACATGAAACTGGCCTCAGGCGCTGCCCGCATTCCCGAAATGCACAGTCTGGGCATCCCCATTGCCCTTGGAACCGACGGGGCCGCCAGCAATAATCAGCTGAACATGTTTCTGGAAATGAACCGGGCCGCTCTCTTACATAAACTTGTCGCCAAGAATCCCGAAGTGCTGCCGGCCGGCACGGTCTTCGACATGGCAACCCTGGGAGGAGCCAAAGCCCTGCAGCATCATGATCTGGGAAGCCTGGAGGTGGGAAAATGGGCCGATCTCACGGCGCTCGACCTTTCTGCCCCCAATCTTCTCCCCTGCTATGCCCCCATCTCCCATCTTGTCTACGCGGCCACAGGCCATGAAGTGGTTCTGACGATGGTGGAAGGTGAAATTCTCTACGATCACGGCACCTTCACGCGCTTTGACTACGAGGCCCTTTGTCAGGAAATCCGTCAGATCACAGACGCGCTCCAACGCAAAGCGCTGTGAAGAATCGAACGAAGCTATTGACAAAAGCCTAAGCGGATAGGTATTCAAGCCTTTTTAAGACTTCACCCCCAAGGCTGAAGCTCTTTGCTCTTATCTGGAGGTTCTCTATGGCTGTTTTGCAGAATGCCAGCAAAACCCCCGACGGTGTGATGGTGAATGGCTTTCTTCTTTCACCCGTTGTGGATCAGTGTGAAGGATGCGACCGCATCCGTGATTTTGAAGAAGAAAAATTCTGTTCTTCCTATCCCAATCCTGCCAGCAAATGGGCTGGTGGTCGTTGCAATTTTGCAACCCACGCCAAAATCGAAATTGCCGCTCAAGCCAAGGTTAACCCCCTCAAGGCTTCCAAGCGTGCAGCCAAAGGTCGCTAAGCCCTTTCTCCGGGAAGGGAGGCTCTCTCCCTTCCCCTGACCTCGGCATGCAAAAGCCCGATCCCGCCTCTATCCCCAACGCTCCGGGCGTCTATCTCTACAAAAACGCGCAGGGGAAAATCCTCTATGTCGGCAAGGCACGGATTCTGCGCCGCCGCGTCCTCTCCTACTTCCGCACAGATCTTTCGCCCAAGACCCGTGCCATGCTCTCCCATGCAGCCAGCGTGGAATTTGTGACCACGACCACGGAAAAAGAAGCCCTGCTGCTCGAAGCCAATCTCATCAAAAAACATCATCCCCACTACAATATCGCCCTGAAAGACGATAAGCAGTATTTTCTTTTTAAAATCGATCCCAGCGCCTCCTATCCGCGCCTTGAAATCGTGCGTTCGACCAGAAAGGATCAGGCCCGCTATTTTGGCCCTTTTACGTCGGCACAGGCGGCCCGCGAAACCTGGAAGCTTCTGCATCGCACTTTCGGTCTGCGCCGCTGCTCGGACAGAGCGCTGCGCAATCGTCTGCGCCCCTGTCTCTACCATCATCTCGGCCAATGTCTGGCCCCCTGTACGGGCAAGCTCGACCCCGACGTGTATGCCAAGTCCGTACAACAGGTCTGTGAGCTGCTAGCCGGTCACGCCGAGCAGCTTCTCTCAGAGCTGCAAAAACGTATGGAAAGCGCCGCAGAGGCTCTGGCCTTTGAGGAAGCGGCGGTCTTGCGCGATCAGATCCGGGCCATTGAACGCACGGTGGAACAGCAGGCCGTGGTACTGCCAGGAAAAGCCGATACCGATGTCATTGGCCTTTGGCCTGCCGACGATGGCATGGCCCTGGGATTGGTTTTTGTGCGCAACGGCGCCATCTGTGACGCGCGCAGTTTCTATTGGCCCAAACTCTGTGCACAGGACAGCGGCGAGATTCTCTTAGCCTTTCTCAGTCAATTCTACGCGCTGCAGCTGCCGCCACCGCGCATCCTCCTGCCCAAAGCCCTCAAAACGCTTGGGAGCGAAGAGGGTTTGGGAGAATTTGGACCAGAGGATCTGGCAACGACGCTCACCGAACAGCGCGGAAGTCCTGTCCGTTTTGAGCTGTGCGCCAACGCCACCGATGAACGGCTGCTTGAGATCGCCTGGGCCAATGCCCGCGATTACGCTCAACGAAAAGAACTGCAGGGAGAATTCGCCCTGCTTGCGAACCTGAAAAAAGCCCTGCACCTGCCCAATTTTCCCCACCGCATTGAATGTGTGGATGTTTCACACACCCAAGGCCAGGAAAGCCGTGTAGGCCTTGTCGTCTACGAGGACGGCCTGCCAAGCCCAAGCCAGTACCGCTGTTATGCTCTGCCCCAGGCCAACGACGACTACGGCTCCCTGGCGGCCTGGCTTAACCGGCGGCTGCAAAGCGGCGCTCCCTGGCCCGATCTTTTGCTCATTGACGGAGGCCGCGGCCAGATCTCAGCCGTGGAACGGGCCATGCAGGCAGCCGGAAAAAGCGGTCTTTTCGCGCTGGCCGGCATTGCCAAAGCCCGCACGCCAGAGGGCGCACAGGACCGCAGAGCCGGCAATGTCAGCGACCGCATTTTTCTGCCAGGACGGAGCAATCCCCTTCCCATCCGCCCAGGCAGCCAAGAGCTGCTTTTTCTGCAAAAAATCCGCGACGCCACCCATCGTTTGGCCATCAGCCGTCACCGTCAGGCCCACCGTAGGAGTGCGCTGTCTAGTGAGCTGTTGGCCCTTCCCGGCATAGGACAGGCCACGGCCAAATTGCTCTGGGAGCATTTTGCCAGCATTGAGGCCATTGGCCAGGCAGAGCCCGCAGAGCTTGCCAACATTCCCGGTATAGACCCCAAACGGGCCCAAAAGCTCCACAAACTCCTCGCGACATTGTTCAAAAAAAACGTCTGAACACCAGGGCGTTCAGACGCTGAAACTGTGGTCTGTCTCTTCCAAGCTAGTACCTTGTAACACTTAATTCTTTACAAAAAAACAGGATACAATCTCTTTAGCTTGACTCTGGCGTCTTCAGTGGTGAACTGCCAGTCAATTTTTTTTGCACCTTTATTGGTTGCGTCAACCCATGCAGCCACCTTT
>JAILPJ010000065.1 GCA_024699605.1 Desulfovibrio sp.
CAAGCAAACACGATAACAAATATTAACGTAACGCATTAATTTATAAGAAATTATGCAGCGGAAGATTCGGCACCTGAAAACCCGCTTCTCATGCGGTACTTTTCATATTTCGCCTTAGTCGAAAGTCGAGTATTCAGTTCCAGCAAAGGATTTACGCCCGTAAAGCACAAAAGAGCGCGGGTGTGTCCTCTGTGGCCAACAGTTTTGTCTTGGAAAATGACCCAGATTCTGACAATGTACTTGATCGATCAGGAAAGGCTTCTGGCTTTCCTGATCTACGAGGAGTCGCACAGGCTTGCAACGAAACGCTAGGCGTTTTTCGCATCAAACCCATAACGAGTGGTTCTTTTGCCTGAAAAGATCAATGGCGTTCGGGTCGTTCTTGCAGAGGCAGATGGTGCAGACCAGCACCACGCGAGGGGGGAAAAGACAAACGTCGCAAAAAAGTTCAAAAAGATATTACGCACTATCCCGACGATTTCATTTTAAATCGTTCGTATTGGCAATGCAAGAGAGAGCGCAAGATTTTGCCGCTGATACGAGGTGTTCACAAAAAAACGCTCTTAACAACACGCCCTGATGACGAGAAAAACGCTGTTTGGCCTATGCGAGCAACTTCCACAAAAGCCTGGAATACGGATACGCGTCATCTGGTAAACACATAACGGAGGCAGCGATTCCTCATCCGTCGCCCTCTCACCTTGCGAGGATCACGGTGAGGTTTTTCCGCTGAAATATGGCATGAAAGCTGAAATTATTTCTGTCGGTACGGAACTTCTGCTGGGACACACGATCAATTCTGATGCCGCCCATGTTGCGCGCGAACTCGCGGCTCTCGGCATTGATCTTTTGCAGGTACACACTGTGGGAGACAATCCCCAACGCTTGGAAAAAGCCCTGCGTGAGTCCCTTGCGCGTTCAGAGATCATTATCACCACTGGCGGTCTTGGTCCTACGGAGGATGATCTGACCAAAGAAACCGTGGCCCGAGTGACCGGTGCGCCTCTGGAAGAAGACGCAGACAGCCTGGCCCGTCTGCGCGAATATTTTGGTACGCGACCGCTGTCGGCCAATCAATATAAGCAGGCTTTGCTGCCGCGCGGATCCCTAGTCTTTCCCAATACAGTCGGCACGGCTCCCGGCTGTGCCGTTCCCGCCGGGGATGGACGTTTTGTCGTGCTTTTGCCAGGTCCCCCGTCGGAACTGCTCCCCATGCTGCAGAAGTCTGTGACGCCTTTCCTCTTGGGCCAAAGTGGAGAAACGATTGTCTCCTTTATGATCAAAACCTTCGGTATCGGCGAGGGGGATGCGGCTTTGCGCATAGCCTCCCTGACGGGCGGCGCCAATCCCACGGCGGCAACCTACGCGAGCGACATGGAAATGTTCGTACGCGTCACAGCCAAAGCCCGAGACGCTGCGGCCGCTCACGATCTGGCAGCGCCAGTGGTCGCTCAAGTTCGATCTCTGCTTGGCGATGTGGTCTACGGAGTCGATGTTGCAGGACTGGAAACTGTCGTCGTGGAGGAACTTTTGCGACGCGGGGAAACTCTGGCTACGGCAGAATCCTGTACTGGCGGCCTTCTGTCCAAGCGCATCACGGACATAGCTGGCGCTTCTGAGGTCTTTGGCTTCGGCTTTGTGACCTACGCCAACACGGCCAAAACGCAGCTTCTGGGAGTGCCAGAAGAGTTGCTGACTGCCCATGGGGCTGTGAGTGCGGAAGTGGCCAAGGCCATGGCCCAGGGTGCCCGTGCACGCAGTGGAGCAACGTACGGTCTTGGGATCACCGGTATTGCTGGACCCAGTGGCGGCACAAAGCAAAAACCTGTCGGCTTGGTCTATGTGGCCTTAAGCGACGCCAAAGACACCTGGTTGCGCAGGCTTCTACCTCAGGGTCGCTACCTCGGTCGGGAACGCACACGCCGCCTGGCCTCAAGTCACGCCCTGGATATGCTGCGACGTCGCCTCAGCGGTCTAGACGTCGTTGGGAAATGGGCCGTATGAGCATTAGGAAAAACGGACAGGAACGCTCAAGAGGCTCGAATGCTGGCAATCCATGCTTTTGGCTAATGCATCCGCTGGGCAAAGTTCACGGCAAAGCACAGGGCAAGACAAATCATCAGAACATTCAGTTCACGGACGCGGCCTGTGAGGAGACGAATGCCTACCCAGCTGACAAAACCTACGCCAAAACCCGTGGCGATATTAAAAGTTAACGGCATGCTCACAATGGTCAGAAAAGCCGGCAAGGCCACCTGAAAATCCTGAAAACGAATCCGCACCACCTCCTGCATCATCATGGCGCCCACGACAATCAGCGTGGGCGCTGTGGCGTAGATGGGCACAAAGGCCACCAGAGGCGTAAAAAAAAGCGTCAGGACAAAAAAACCGGCGATGGTCACGGCGCATAGCCCAGTACGCCCACCCTCGGCTATGCCTGCAGCGCTTTCCAGATAGCTTGTGGCTGTGGTGGAACCAATGACGGCACTGGCCATGGTGGCTACGGAGTCACAGAAAAGGGCCCGGTCGAGATTTTTGATCTGCCCGTCTGCTCCGATGAAGCCAGCCTTTTGCGAGAGGCCGATCAGCGAGCCCATATTATCGAAGAGATCAACCATCGTCAGCGTGAAAATGATGGAGATCAGGCCGTGCTGCAGGGCTCCCTTGATATCAAGTTGAGCAAAGAGTTCGAGAGGCAGTGCGGGGATGGGAGTAAACAGAGGGCCCTGCGGCATGGGGGAAACTCCAAACACAACGCCAGCCAGGCTCACAACAAGGATGCTGAAAATGAGGCTGCCCGGCACATGCAGGGCATAGAGCGCACTGGCGAGAAACACCCCAACAATGGCCAGCAAGGTCTGCGCTGCGCCGAGATTGCCCAACGTGACAAAGGTTGAAGGATCGGCCACGACGATACCGCTGTTTTTCATGCCAATAAAGGCGATAAAAGCACCAATGCCCGCAACAATGGCGTATTTCAGATCAATGGGCACAGCGTCAATAATCATCTGTCGAATTCTGGTCACGGTGAGAACGAAAAAAACAACACCAGAAATAAATACGGCACCAAGCCCTGTCTGCCAGTCATAGCCCGCAGGCCCGCAGATGTAGTAGGCAAAAAAAGCACTGATCCCGAGGCCAGGAGCCACAGCCACCGGAAAACGCGCATAGAGCCCCATGAGCAGCGTTGCGAAAACCGTAACCCAGATGACCGCAGCCACAGCGGAGTCCTTGGCCATACCAGTTTGGGCCAGCATACCGGGAATGACGAAAATCAGGTAGCACATGGCCATGAAACTTGTCAGGCCAGCCAGAAACTCCCGATGCACAGAGGTCTTGTGTTCGCTAAGATGAAAAAGACGTTCCAGTAAAGAATGTGCCATGCTCAAGACTGTGACTCCGTGTCTTCATTATTTCCCACGCCAAAGCTGTTCAACAAAAAAAAGACCAAGCCTTGTCGTTGTCTAAAAAGGGTCACCTCTTTTCCCATGAGACTACAGCATTTTTCGCAAGCAGCGTTCGCTCTCAGCGGCTCTTGGGCTCGTTTCCTCTGGATTCCCGCAAACATAACTTTTCGACATAAACAAAATCGCAATTACAATGCTTGTTCTCAATTGTATAATCCAATATGCGGCAAAAGTCGTTTTCATCAATATCTCTGCCCGACAGAAAGTGAAGTACTCCGCCATAAGGTAAGGCTTTTCGAATTTCTTCAAGACTAAAGGCATTATGAAGAGTAAAGGCTATCTTTTGAGATCGTAAAAGATACAAACATGATTCATTTGGATGATCTGATAATTTATAGCAAATACCGGCATGCTTAAATACTATTTCATTACCATTAATAATGAGTGGCATTACCAAGCTCCCAGAAACACTCTTCTGCTAGAACGTATGAGCGACAAATGCTTCTTTCTAATCCTATAGGAATAGTATTTTTCAAGAAGCTTTCCAGGCTTTCAGAGGGAGTATTGAAGACTTCAATTTGCTTCTGGAAAGCGTATACACAATAGAGAAGACCATTTTCACCTAGACGACGGCTGGATACGAATACGCTATATCGCCGAGAGGACACTTGCCGTTACAGGCCTCTCTCCCTATAAGGCATAGCATCTATCATTTTGAGCATCCCAGAATGAACAGCGAACAACTTTATTGTCCCCAAATTCCTCGCGCAGAAACTCCTCATTGACATTTTCAGCTTGAATCAACATTGATCCGCACCAGTGCCCATCGTTGTTAGCAAAAGCACAGGCAACGCCAGCCCTATTGGAGAGCAAAGCATTGAGATCGGCATAAAATGCAGAGATCAGCGACGCATCTCCATCAGCTATCGTATAGTGGTTATGCCAATCGGCAAAGCCTAAGGAAAGCTCTTCGGCATCCAAAGCTATCCAAAGAAGCACTTCGCCATCTTTTCTTGGGATTTCAAGATAATACTCTTGCTCATTTACTTGATACGAAACATCTGAAAACAAGACAGATAAGAATTCAAGAAGATCAACAAGGACTTTGGGGATTGGCGCCCCGGCCTGAGGTAGTCTTTGTTCCATAGGTCAAGAACCTGCAAACAAAAAAAGAATCACGATTTCGAAAACGGGGCCAAGAGACACACCACCGTAAACGGCCTCTTGAGAATAAAGAAAGAGGCCAGCGAGATTCCTCAAACTGGCCTATGTCATTGAAAATTTTGCTACGGCGTAAGACGCCTTGCACTCCCAAGCTATGCCTACTGAGCAGGCTAGAGTATATAGCGGCTCAAATCCTGATCGCTGCGGATATCTTCAAGATGCTCGTTGACATAGCTGCGATTGACGATGACATGCGCACCAGGCATGGAAGGCGCATCAAAGGAGACATCAGCCAGAATCTTCTCCATAATCGTGTAAAGGCGCCTGGCTCCAATATTCTCTGTCTGGGCATTGATCTCTTCGGCAAAAGCGGCAATCTCAGATAAGCCATCTTCCGTAAATTCCAGCTGAATGTTTTCCGTGCCCAGCAGTGCGGCATACTGCTTCGTCAAGGCATTGTCCGGCTCAGTGAGAATTCGCAGAAAATCCTTGCGGTCTAGCGCTTCCAGCTCCACGCGCAGGGGAAAACGCCCCTGCAGTTCAGGAATCAGGTCTGAAGGCTTACTGAAATGAAAGGCGCCGGCAGCAATGAAGAGAATATGATCAGTACGTACGAGGCCATACTTGGTGTTCACAGCACAGCCTTCGACAATGGGCAGAAGATCGCGCTGCACACCCTCACGCGAAACATCGCTGTTTTTGCCCTGCTGATTGCTGGCCACCTTGTCGATTTCGTCAATGAAGATGATTCCCATCTGCTCCACGCGTTCACGCGCTCTGTCGGCCAGGGAGTCATCATCCACAAGCTTTGCGGTCTCTTCTTGCACGAGAATATTGTAGGCTTTTCGGATTTTGAGCTTCTTGCGGCTGCGTTTGGGGGGAAAGGCCTTGCTGAACATATCCTTGACCTGGCCGCCCATATTTTCCATGCCGGGAATGGCAAAGATATCGATGGTCGCCCCACGGCTCTCGGTAACTTCCATTTCCACTTCGCGATCATCAAGATAGCCCAGACGAAACTGCTGCAAAAGCTTTTCACGCGTGGACGAGTGCTCCTCACGACCCATGGTTGGAGGCAGCAGCAAATCCATCAGCCTGTCTTCAGCTGAGGCTTCGGCGGCAACCTGCACTTCTTTATCTGCCTCACTGCGCAGGAGATTAATACCAATCTCCATCAAATCACGCACCATAGAGTCCACATCGCGGCCCACATAGCCCACTTCCGTAAACTTCGTCGCTTCGACCTTGAGAAAGGGAGCGCCTGAAAGCTTGGCCAAACGCCGGGCAATCTCCGTTTTCCCCACACCCGTGGGGCCCATCATAATAATATTCTTGGGCGCAATTTCATCACGCAGTTCAGGCGCAAGCTGCTGCCTGCGCCAACGATTCCGCACGGCCACGGCGACCATACGCTTGGCCTTTTCCTGCCCGATAACAAATTTATCCAGCTCTTCCACAATGCGTCTGGGAATCAGATCGCTCATCAACTCTTCGGCATGGATACCCCTGCTCAGCAGGGGCGGAAATGCCGCCTCCGTGTTTTCCCTTTGTTTAGGCCGTGAATGGCCAATTGCCGCATCAACACGCCTGAAAGGTCCTTGGCGCCAAAAAGGAAGTTCTTCCTGGCAGACGAGGAAGAAAAAGCCAGACGTGGCAAAAAACTCGTTCAGACGTTGAAAAAGCCGTCGTAGGGACGGCTCAGAATTCGCAAGCCTCATTTCAGCAGAAAAGACGGCCATGACGCTCAAAGGGCTGTCACGGACCATCAGCCTCTTCTGAAAAAAGACGTCCATTGTTGCCAAGTTCAGTGCCAAGCACCAATGGCTCTTTGAGCAGAGCTGAGGAAAAAGCAAAGCCACGGCCTCGCTTAGCCAACCATGAGCTTCATTACTCTACTGACATCAGAACAAAAATGCAAGAAATGACCCTGTGGCTAAGCCAGGTCAATCAGCCGAAAAAGGGCTCTGGCCTTTCCAGACCAGAGCCCTCTTCAAAACCTAAGCCTTACGGCAGAGCGCAATTATTTAAAAGCTTTCTCGAAGTTGGGAACAACTTGCTTTTTGCGGCTCATGACACCGTTCAGCCAAACACTGTTGCCCTGAGGTTTGGCACCAAAGGCTTTTTCGACCACGGAAGGATCGTCGGAAGCGATCAGCATCTCGGAACCTTCTTTCATGATGTCGGTCAGAAGCAGGAAGACGCTGTGACGGCCACCTTCGGCCTTCACTTTTTCGATTTCAGCCTGCAGGCCGGCCTTAACCTTGTCGAGAATGGAAAGGTCAACAACTTCCAGCTGTCCGATACCGACCTTGTTGCCATTCATATTGAAGTCTTTGTAGTCACGATTGACGAGGTCGCGCATGGGGGTGCCATCAACGGCGCTCTTGACCTTAAACATTTCAATGCCCAGGGCTTCAACGTCATTCACGCCGGCGATCTTGGCCAGTTTAGCAACGGCTTTTTTGTCGGCTTCGGTGCAGGTGGGAGACTTGAAGATCACGGTGTCGGAGAGAATGGCGCAAAGCATACCGCCAGCAAGACCGCGAGGAATTTCCACGCCATAGAATTCATACATGCTGGTCAAAACGGTCGCTGTGCAGCCCACAGGCCAAATCCAGCACTCCAGTGGGCTTGAGGTGGTCACATCACCCAATTTATGGTGGTCAACAATACCCTTGACGGTGGCATCGGCCAAACCAGCAGGAGCCTGGGCCAGATCGGAATAGTCAACCAGGAAGACTTCCTTGCCGGTAACATCCTTCACCACTTCAGGAGCCGTCAAACCAAATTTTTCCAGCACGAATTTGCTCTCAGGGGTAGGATCACCCTGAGCACAGGCTTTTACGTCAAAGCCACGTTTTTTGTACAGTTCGCAAGCGGCGATAGCGGAAATAATGCTATCGGTATCAGGATTCATGTGACCAAGAACCAGTGCAGACATGACCTCATCCTCCGGTTTTAGAAAAAAAACACCATCATGGCGCGCCTCAAAAAAGCTTGTTCTTTTTAGCACAAAGTTTTTGCCCTGCCAAGAGTATACGGGCTTGGGCGCAAAGAAAAAACGCAGGCGGAGAAAAGCACGTTCTGCCTGCGCAAAAAAAACTTGGAAAGCATATGCCAGCGGGCCCAAGAGAAGGCGTCAAGCGGCCCCAAGCCTTGGCCTACATAAAGCCGGATTTCCAGACAAGACGACCGATCATGGAAAAATGTTCCGGCAGCGGGGCAAAGGCTATGCGGTCACTCTTATCCAGCGGATTGCAGAGGAGACGCAGATAGTCACTCTTGGTTACGCCGGGGCTATAGACTTCGGCCACTCGAGGATAAATGCAGCCGTCGCGTTCGCGTATCATATAGATGTGGTGTATCATAAACACCACGTGCTCGGGCAGACGACTGGCCAAAACCACATCATCCCTGTTGAAGCCGTAGGTGGACAGGCTGTTGTCCGGCAATTTGAAGATAGAAATATTCTCGACGCTCTGAAACGTCTCCTCAAACCAACCGTGCTGAAACCAGAAACGTTCCGAGGACATATTCCCGTCACTGAGCATCAAACGCACAGGAAATGGCATATCTTTGGAGATGCCGCCACGATTCCTTTGCCAATCTTTGGCATAGGATAACAGCATCATGTAATCGAGATTGAGCAACGCACAGAGCTTATCGAAGGTGTTGGCAGGGACTTTGTTTCTAAAGCCGTAATAGATTTTCTGCACCGTTTCCGCATCGAGCCCGGTCAACTTCTCAATCATCTCATGATCAAAGTGCAGCATATGATCGCAATAGCGCAAAATCAAACCGGCATCCGAAGTTTTCCGATCAAAATGAATTTTCGAGCCTCTTCTTGTGGGTTTTCCAACTTTGTTCAAGAGATTTGCGTCTTTCAAGCAAAACCTTCTTTGTAAAATGGTGTTTTTTGGGAAAAATAAACCCAAGTGGAAAAATTTCAGAGATGGAGCCCACATCGCAGCCAACGTGGAGAGGCATTCTGCAATTTTTTGGCAATTTCACACAATCAAACAAAAAAATCCAAGAAAAAAATAGAAAAGTTAAAATTTTTTAGCAAAAATCTGCCTCTTGAGCGCTTGAAAAGAAATTTTTTTTGATGATTTTACTCCAGGGGAAAAAAGCAAGTCCGGGGAAAAAAATACCACCAAAGGCCGAGAAAAGACGTTTTTTCAGCTTGTACTGCTGCGTCAAGCAGCTGCCGGCCGAAGAAAAAAAGCAAAAATGCAGGTGACCGAGAGCAAAACATTTTAATTTCAGCCTGACTTATTTTTAAAACCATTGCATTTCGGGAAAAAAATGTCAAGTATAAATCCGTGATTTTCATTTTTTTTCCAGCTGATCAGAAAATTTCTCCTCGATTTTTCCAAAAAATAAAAAATGAACCGCGTTTCTTTGTAAAAATTATTTCTTGATTTTTTGAGTCATCCCCTTGATTTCCTTGCATTTTCCAAAATTTCATAAAAAACGCCGTTGACAGGCGGAAAAATCCCCAAAACTCGCTCCATCCGGACCTTTCCTGTCTCTTTTTCCCCTGTCAAAAAAATCGACTTTTGAAAAAACGTATCCGCAAAATCTCCCAAGACTTGCTGCCCAATTCAGTGCTCCCAAGCGTTAGCCTCTTCTCGCAAACCTGAACCTCTCTTATAGAGAGAACTCTTTGCCAAGCAGGCCGCTGAAAAAAACTTCTCCTGAATTCTTAGCCATTGATGGGCCTTTTCAGGAAAAATGAATTGCATATTCATGATTTTCTTCTTGCATTTTTTCGTTAAACGTGAAATGGTTTTGCATTGCAAATTCACTGGGGCCACACGCTTTGAGCCGCTCACTGTTTTCAGCCATCGCAAGCTCCTGGACAGAGAAAAACCGCTCATTTTCAGCGTTGTTACAAGGGATACCAACGGCGTCGTGATCAAAACGCTGTGTGCCAGTTACTTTTTCGGGAGGATCGTTATGACACTCAACAATCTCAAACTTCGTGAACTGCCTGTGGGAAAAAAAGCGAAAATCCTTTCTGTGGAAGCTCGCGGTGAAATGAACCGCCGTATCCGGGACATGGGTTTGATTCCCGGCTCAACGGTCTCCATCGTCGGCAGAGCCCCTCTCAGAGATCCTGTGGCCGTTCGTCTTTCCGGTGTAACGATTTCCCTTCGAAACAGTGAAGCCGACTTCATCAAAGTGGAAACACTGTAAGCAGACAAACACAGTCCACGTCGGCCAAGCCGCAGACGGTGCTTAGCGCTCATCAAAAGTGAGCACACAGCTTGTGAAGTCTGCGAAACGCTCAAGTCTACGCCGTTGCTTGTCAAGACCAAGCAGCTTTTCTCTGCTCGTGCAGACTATCCTAGGAAAGCGCCAGAGCTATTTGCCAAACTTGCGCCCCACAGGGCTAGTACCTTGTAACACTTAATTCTTTACAAAAAAACAGGATACAATCTCTTTAGCTTGACTCTGGCGTCTTCAGTGGTGAACTGCCAGTCAATTTTTTTTGCACCTTTATTGGTTGCGTCAACCCATGCAGCCACCTTT
>JAILPJ010000070.1 GCA_024699605.1 Desulfovibrio sp.
GCTGCCTGAGACATTGCTAAAACGGACACCGGTTCCTGTGTGCTCAACGTTGAAGCTAAAGGATTCTTCCCCATTGCGCAGCGTAATGCTCCCCGCATCCCGACCAATCCCCGATATGTTAAAGACAAAGGAGTCCGTATCATCTGAGAGATTGGTGGTAGCCGTGCCATCGCTAACGCTTTTTCCGCCAATTTCGCTAAGCGACAAAGCAAGTGCCGATCCTCCAAGCTCATCCATGCTTGTGCTCAAGCCAATATGGCAGTCATTTTGATTCACGGAGATGGCCGCACCCTTTGTGTCTTTGGCAGTCAAGGTAAAGTCGTAGGTATCGCCCTCTCGGCCATCGCTTTCGGCATCACCTCTTTGATATTTGACTTTGACAGCAACGCTTTCTCCCTTCATGCCAGCAACTTCTGTGTCCAGAAGAGTAAATTTGTCGCTGCCTGAAACATGAGTAAAACGAACGACTGTCCCTGTGTGCTCAACACGGAACGTAATGACCTCATCTCCATTGCTCAGCGTAATACTCCCGGTATCCTCGCCAATCCCCGATATTTTAAAGACAAAAGAGTCCGTATCATCCGAGAGATTGGTGGTAGCCGTGCCATCGCTAACGCTTTTCCCGTCTATTTTGCTCAGCGACAAAGCAAGAGCCGATCCTCCAAGCTCATCCATGCTTGTGCTCAAGCCAATATGGCAGTCATTCTGATTCACGGAGATGGCCGCACCCTTCGTGTCTTTGGCAGTCAAGGTAAAGTCATAGGTATCGCCCTCTTGCCCATCGCTTTCGGCATCACTTCGTGTATATTTAACCTTGACTGCAACGTTTTCCCCCTTCATGCCAGCAACTTCTGTGTCCAGAAGAGTAAATTTGTCGCTGCCTGAAACATTAGTAAAACGAACGCCTGTCCCTGTGTGCTCAACACGGAACGTAATGACCTCATCTCCATTGCTCAGCGTAATGCTCCCGGTATCCTCGCCAATCCCCGATATTTTAAAGACAAAGGAGTCCGTATCATCCGAGAGATTGGTGGTAGCCATGCCATCGCTAACGCTTTTCCCGTCTATTTTACTCAGCGACAAAGCAAGAGCCGATCCTCCAAGCTCATCCATGCTTGTGCTCAAGCCAATATGGCAGTCATTTTGATTCACGGAGATGGCCGCACCCTTTGTGTCTTTGGCGCTCAAGGTAAAGTCATAGGTATCGCCCTCTTGCCCATCGCTTTCAGCATCGCTTCGTGTATATGTAACCTTGACTGCGACGTTTTCCCCCTTCATGCCAGCAACTTCTGTGTCCAGGAGAGTAAATTTGTCGCTGCCCAAGACATTGGTAAAACGAACATCTGTCCCTGTGTGCTCAACGTTGAAGCTAAAGGATTCTTCTCCATTGCTTAGCGTTATACTTCCTGTATCCTGGCCTATTCCCGAGATTTCAAACGTAAATGACTTGGCACCATCAACAATCGCAGGCAAATGCGCATTGTCTCCGACGTCTTCTGAGTCAACTTTGCACAGCGTAAAAGAAAGATTGCTCACGGCAAGTTCGTCGATAGGCTCCACCCCCTGATTTTCAACCACTGTGGCAAGTGCCAGGCTGTTTTCCGATGTCGTCAAATCTCTCAGAGCCGCATTTTTTCCGCTCACAACAAAGAAATAACTATCTCCTAAAGCTTCTTGAGCGTCTTCGCTGCGCAAAAATTTCACCTCGCAGACAACGGTTCCGTTCTTATCTGCGGAGGCACTTGATGTTATCAGCTCAAAGCAGTCACTGCCCCCCTCCTCAACGCTAAACTGCACTGATGTTCCCGAGACGCTGACCAAAACGGTTGTGCTCTCCTCTCCTAAAGCCAACGTTACATATCTTGCGTCTCGACCAATACCGTCAATCTGCAGTGTTATCGATTCTACCGTATCATCCAGGCTCTGTTCATCCATGCTTGTACTATCAAAAAGCTTGCTTCCCACCTTACTCATGGACAAATGCAGATCACTCCGGCCAAGTTCATCGCTCTCCTCAGACGTGGTATTGGAATGCGCTGTCGAATCACTTGTTGAGTCACTATCGCTAGCTTGACCGCTTGCGTCGCTCTTCGAGATGCTTTCAGTCCTCGTGGTATTACCATGAGCATCCTTTTCCGTAACGGTACCTTTTGTTGTGGTATTGCCGTCATTGGTGGTTGTGCTAGTTGTTTTGGTTATGGTTTGAGAACCATCGCTTTTGGTTTCCGTATGCTGTGTCTCCACGACTTTGTTACCATGACTGTCTGAAGAGATCTTTTGAATCTCTTCAGATGAGGTCGTGATATCGGCTCCGTCCGAAGTCCGGGTTACAATGCTGATATTGGTCGTGGTAGTTTTTGAACCGTCGCTGGCTACTACTTCCTGCAGAGAATGGGTCTCAGTGATCACTTTGCCTGAATCATAATCTCTGATTGTACGGACCATGTTTTCATGCAGAGCCCCGTTGGCATCGCGCCCCTGATGATCCATAATCTCTATATTGGCCGTTACCTTACCCTGGGCATCCATCTCCTGAATATGCGTAGTAGTCGATAGGGAGCCATCGCTTCCTACAGAAGTCACACTGACAGACGTGCTCTGTGCTGTAATCTGACCACTAGGATTCCATACTATGCTCTCCGTCCTTGTCGTTACCGTACCATTGGCCGCTTCGCTCACAATTTCCTTGCTTGTTATGCGACTTGTGACTGCTCCGTTTTCGTTATAATTTGTGGTTGTACTCGTTGTTATGTGTCCAGAAGCCGTCTCCGTGCTTTGGGAAGCAATCACAACCTTTGTCGCATCTTTGGCCGTAATGGTCGTTTTGGTCGTTGTGCTAGCAAATCCAGCGGCATTGCTGCTAACGGAAGATTGTGAAACGATGTCAGAACCATCCATCAGCTTCCCTGAAAGAATTGTGGTTGAACCACTCTCTCCGGCTGTGATTTTTTCACTGAGCACATTTCCTTCGAGATCCCGAACACTGATTCTCGTCACCAGATGACCGTCACTATCAAGAGACGTAACTTTAATAGTGTCGGCGTTTGCTGCTACCTTACCGTCAAGGCCCACAGCCTTTGTCGTCGTTGTGCCATCGGCCGAAGTGGCGCTTACTCCATATTGCGCAACTCTGATCACACTGCCATGAGCATCCTTGACGGTAACTGCCACAAGCTCAACAGGATGATCATGCGTGTCGGTGATACCGTTCAGCGGAAGAGCCACATAATCCACGTCGTACGGCGTTGACACAGGTTCCTCTGGACTGACAACCATTGGCGAAATGCTTGTGCTGGCCAGCCCCCCCATATCTGCGGGCTTGTTCAGCAAAACACCGTGACTGACACTTTTTGGAGCAGGTGTGCTCGCATTATAGTTGGAAGGCACATTGCAGCCTGTTGCGTCACGCAAAGGATCGTTGGCTACCCGATCCAGCACGGGAACAGTCTGGACCATAGCAATACCGGAAGCATTTGCCTCAGAGGCTCCGAAGCGTTCGTAGTGAGAAACCGGCGTCATTCCGGCTTTCACGATGGCCTCCATAACATCCAAAGCCGTTTTTCCCTGCCAGTGATCAGGATCCGTGGCACAAAGCTGGGCGAGCTTGGCCGCCACATAGGCATTGGCGTCAAAGGCATTGCTGGGATTGATGAACTTGCCATCTTGATCGGTTTCTCTGCAGCCATAACGCAAATAGTGTTCCTCGGCACTCAGTCCAGCTGCTTTAAAGGCTTTGGCCACGTCCTCGATGGTTTTACCGGCCCATTCCACCCTTTCTGCGGCATCGGCACTATTTTGCAACTGCTGCAATTTTGCCTTTAAATATTCTACTGTGTTGAAATAGGGATTGGCCGAGGTCCCTTCCGTCACACTGTATTTCTGATAATGCTGCTCAGCTGTCATCCCAACTTTATGGATGGCTTGCAGGAGCGTCTCCCGTGTATAGTCCTGACCATTACTGTCTTTGTCGTTATGAGCTTTTAATTGTGCAAGCTTTGAACTAAGATAATATTCAAGATCAAACGTTAGTTCTGTATATGCAGATGTTCCTTCTTTATCAGCATATTTTTGATAGTGTTCTGCTAAACTATAACCAGCATCTTTAATAGCTTTTTGTAAAGTTTGTGCTGTATAATCATTACCATCTTTATCTTTTATATCATTAGCCCTTAATTGGCTTAGCTTACTATTAATATATAATTTTTTATTAAACTTTCTCATTTTGTATCCTTTATATATTAATAAGTGACCACAAAAAAGCAACAAAAAAATAGATGGAACATAATATTATGTTTTTTACACAAATATCATGACCTACACATATTAAACTTATTAATAAAGATAATAATCATGAATACTGTTATTTTCTTAAAATATAGAACTCCTCCATGCCTAACAAGATATAGTAATTACATAGCTATGTATTATAAAAAATAAACAAATATAGAACAAGACAACAGACAAAGCTTTAAGATGGAACATGATTTTGCGTTTTTCACACAAACACCATGACCTAAACATACTAATCTTTATCTAAAGATTAGTAAAAAAAAGAAGCTGCTACGTATCGATTACTCTTGTTCTAGCATCCTCTTTTTACGTGATAAACTAGCCTTACGTAGGCCTTGCTGACACATTGCAGAATGAAATTCACGATACATTGATAAAAGAAAATCTATATTCTTGCTATCCATCTCCAAAAGACTCTTGATATCTGCCTTCCAAAAAGTAAAGTCGAGAACTTTTCCTTCGCGCCTGGCGGTCATCATATATTTTAGACAATCCGCAAAGCTTGTGCTATTCTGCAGCACTTCATCTTTAGTAACTACATTCATCAGATTTTTTCAGCGTGGCTCACCCGTCGCAAACATCAGGGAGAAAACGCTGCCTCCATTGTTGTTTTCAGTGAATGACTGTTCATCAGTTTTCGGCGTGGAGCCTCAGGCTTTTACGCTGAAAAGGAAACGCCACCTTGATACATTTTTCTTCTGCAGACGACATGACAGCCGGCGCAGGAGACCCAGCAAGAGGCAATGCTATAGACAACTTCCATTGCCTCTCATCAAACCTTGGTTAGCATTCGCCATCACACGGCATATCCCGTTTCATTGGCATCCCACATATCTTCAAAGTCGCGAGGTCATTGGCCATAATCAATCGACTGTCCATTCAAGTCTGGATTCTGACAAAAATGCCCACTTTGGTCCTGACCACGCGTCTCATGTTTTCTCGCGTCAAACATCAAGCAGACCGCTCAGCCGCGCTCCCTGCAAAGAGCAACAAAGACATGACTGATCAGCTAACCACCCTTTACCGAATCCACACACAGACGTTGGATATCAAGCATTAGACTTCATCATTTTCAGACTCATACTGCTTAACTCTCAGCCAAAAAGTCGAAGTTGGCATGCCGCAGAGTTGCGCAGCACTGGCACAAGAAAGTTCTCCGGCGTTCCATGCCTTGCGCATACTATGAAAGTTTGCGGGTAACGGTTGCTGACGCCTGATTTTTCTCCCCTCCTTTTTCATACGCTGATAGCCCTGTCTCTGACGTTCTTTGGCATAATCGTTACGCAGGTCGATCAAAGCCATGGCACAAGTGATGTTCTCGCTGCCAAAGGGAGAACCTTCGCAGTCGAGCAAAGACTGAGACCTATCGATCCAGATATTCACCCCGCGTTTGGCGAGATCACAAAAAAGCTCCACTCCCTCTAAAAAGCTGCCAGCGAGAAACGATCCTCGCTCTACATGGATCGTATCGCCCTGACGCACGCAGTTCAGACAAGCCTTCAATCCACGATCTTCGCCATAATGGTCGAAAAATATAGCGTCATAGACTTGTTTTTGCAGCATATAACACAAAGCCAGTGCATTTTGCTCACATTTCACGTACAAAATATCCATTTTTCCTCCAAATATTTATTGTAAAAACATTAAAATCAACCAAAATATAATAAAAGTATTGGCATCTAAGTAAAACAATTAGTTTCATATACTATCAAATAAGACATTTTTTGGTGAGACCTCCCTAAGCCTTGAGTTTTACTCCTGACAATTCGACGTGTCGGGTAATTGATCCATTATAAACAAAAAAAGGTAAAGCAGACAAGCTTTTTCTGAAAAAAAAGTATACTTCATTAGACATACAATATATCAAAAAATACCATCAATTTTGACTCTGGGGGAAAAAATGGAGCAAAAAAGTCAAAAAAATTTATTTTAGAGCAATATTTTTAAAAAATGTGTGGCTCAAATCAAAAGAGATCGCAGATCTGCTAAAATAAAAAATTTTTTTGCCATTTTCGCCAAAAAAGTACTTTAACTGCGACACAAAATCGCACAATTACTCAACAAAACAAAAAAAAGCCTGTTCTCCTGATTTTTTCGGAGAACAGGCCTGGAAAAATTTACAAAGAGGACGGTTATTTCAAATTGCTGTGTGCCTCAAGGGCAAAAAGATTTTGGAACAGCATGGGATCTCTGCTGTAGTCCACAAGGGGTACTTTGGCCACACATTTTTCCACCGCCGACACGTTACCTTCACGATTATCTGGCCTAATACAGGGCATATGAGCCTCAAAAGGAAAAACAACACAAAAAACGCCAGGCCGCAAATGCACAAGCAAGTCCTCGGACGGCTTTTCCTCATAGAACGCGATATCACGGTCTTCATCAAACACCGGTTGATCATGAAAACGTGAAGCCCACGCCAAAAGGATATCCTCGCGACCAGCACACACAAACTGAATGTCAATAAATTGCTTGTGCACTTCATAGCGTCTCTCTGAACGCGCAAAGGGCAGATAGTGCTCTCGATTCAGTCTGAAGCGCTCACTCAGGCGTTGTTCAATCAAAGCAGCAGCTTCTCCACAATCAAGACATAGACTCATAGCTCACCTCAAATTCCTTCAGGGCAGACTGGGCCGCTCTGGCATAAGAGCCTTGTATGGAGTGCGCAGGGAAAAAAGAAAATCGGCTTTTGCCAGCTCACCACTGACAGTCAGGATTAACAAAAGTTGCGCCTGAGGGTCTTCACGCAGAAGGCAATACCCACGCTCTTTGCCATGCGAAAGAAAAAAGACGGTCTGCTTCTTTTGCTTTTTGGCCGGAGTTTGTAGGCGCTTAGCATACATCTGCTCGACCTGTTTGCTTTCTCCCGGAGCAATTTTACCCACCACAAGCGTTGCCGTGGTACTGTGTGTTTTGTCAGCCAGCTGCAAAATCACGTTGTCTTTGCCTCGTACCGGACCTTTCAAGACAACCCAATCACTGGGCAGGGTCAAACTATAATATTTTGTCGTCACCGGCGTAGCCGCACTGGCCGGCCAAGACACGAGGACCACAAAAAGCAAGACGCAAAGTCTACTGAGACCTGTTTGGGCCGAGTTCCACACAGTTTCCATCTCCAGATGCCAACACTGACAAAAAGAAGGCAGATTTTTCAGCAAACTCTGCCTTCTTCACAATGCCTCAAAAAGGCTAATACACTGCCGGTTTTTGACTGATAAGAATGGGCCGGCCAAGGTGCATACTTTCAAGAATATCCATAAGTTCCTTGGAACGGGCCGTATCGCCGCGTAGTTTCACCTGAATCAGCAGGAGTTTACGCTCTCGCTTCATATAGGTCCTCAGACCTCGGCCTTCAAGACGCTGACGCAGAGCATCAGCCGCATCTTCATTTTTCAGGGCAGCGACCTGAAAAACAAAATCCTGAAGTCCTGAAGGCGCCTGTGCCGCAAGAGGGGCAGAGACCTGGGGTGCCTGAGCAAGCGGGGGCTGATCAGTCACGGCTTCTTTGAGTGCGCCATCTTTCACGGCCGAATCGCCTGCTGTTTTCTCGCGACTTGCCGTAGCTTGCGCTTGAGACGAAGGACTGACGGCAGGCATACTCTGTATGGGTTTAGCTGGCGAAGAATTCCCCAGTCGATTGTCGTTTCTCAGCTCTCGCGAAAATTCAAGCTCTTCAGGCTGCAAAATACCCTCTTGCTGTTCTTCCTTGTTCTGCTCAGCCTCCATACCAGCCACATAGGCCGCACGCACCTCAGCACGCAACTGCTGCTCGGCGCTGGCGCGCCCACTCATCACCCCGCCAACATAAGCCAGGGCCACGGCACAAACAATGACGATGCCAAGACCCACAAAAGTCAAAGGCTTCAAGAGGAAGCCCCGTTCACTCGTTAAACCCTCTGCCATACTCCACCCAAAAAAACCAAAAAGACAGACCTAAGCGCCGCGCACAGCAGCCCTCGCACTGCGCAGCCAGTCATACCAGCCTTCAAGCCCCGTGGACTTCGTACTCGAAACTTCAAAGACCTTGAGATCACGGTTATTGCGACGAGCAAGGCCTATCGCCCGATCCACATCAAAGGACACATAGGGTAAAAGATCCACCTTGTTCAGAATCATCACCCGCGCGAGCTGGAAAAGAAGAGGATATTTTTCCGGCTTATCATCGCCTTCGGTCACGCTTAAGAGGGCCACCTTGTAATGCTCGCCCAGGTCAAATTCCACAGGACAGACAAGATTGCCCACATTTTCAATAACGAGTATGTCAAGCCCCTCGAGATCAAGCTTTTCAAGACAAGAGAGAATCATACTGCTTTCAAGATGACAGCCACCTTCCGTATTGATCTGCACCACCTGCACACCGCTTTTGGCAATACGCTGTGCATCGTTATCGGTTTGCAAATCCCCTTCAATGACGGCAAATTTCAGCTCGTGGGAAAGGTCGGCCAACGTACGCTCAAGCAGCGTGGTTTTACCGGCGCCGGGAGAACTGATGAGATTAATCGTCAGAATACGGCGTTCCTGCAACTGCGCCCGTACTTTTTGCGCCAGCTTTTCGTTATTCTCAAAAACGCTGCGAATTACGGGAATTTCCATTTTTCACCTCGACAGGTTGAATACGAAAAAATATATAAAAAGGGAGAGTATTTTTCACGAAAATTTGCATTTACAGTGTACCCAAAAGGGGGTAGTATGTAAACTAGATCCCGCGATTGCGGCTTTGGCCTTTGTTCATGCCCTCAAACTCTCCCCTGAATTCAGGAAGATGATCATGGAGCCAACTTTCAAATTCATGGGCGTCTACTCAGTGCAGACGAAAGGACAGGAAAGAAGAGAAAAAGAACTCTTCTTTGTCTGGCAGGTGCATAACAACGAGCAAGTCAAAATCCACGTTCAGGAGATTGACAAAAACTATCGTCCCAAGAGCAAGGTCTATAGTATAGACGGCACCACCTTCACCTTTTTCACCTTTGAGCCCTCCATCGTTGCACTTCCCAAGACCACACCAGAAGAAATCCTGGGCCTACAGAAAGCAGCAAAACCCGACGGGCATGTTCTCAAGTCACAGAGCAATGATTTTGACGTGGACTTCTGGCGCTTTGGACAAAAGCCCCAGCCTTCCGCGCAGAAAATAAGCCCCGAAGCGGAAGATCAGTCCAAGGAATTATCGCAGATCAGTTTGGAGAAAACGCTGCGCAACGATTTTGACGAAGCCCTCGAGCAACTCAACGAACCCCATGCACGACGCGGAGCCCTTCGCTTCATTAAGACCATTCCACAACAGAAGACCATCAAACCGCGCCACAAGCACATGCTCAAAGATTTTATGACAACCTTGCGCAAGCGAGAACTGCCTGAAATCGCCTTGCTTTTTGCTACAAAAAATGTGGAACTGGCTCCTGAAGACGATCATGCCCATTTCAATCTTGCCCGCATTTTTTGTATCCTTGAACGTTACAAGGACGCCATTGCCCATCTTCACAAGGCTATCGAGCTGCCCAACAAAGATAGAGAAGACCAAAAGATTTATTGGAAGATGCTACGCTATGTTGAAAAACAACTCCGCCGGCAGCAACGACCTAAATACTATAGATAAGCCAGCGAAGAGCGCTCTCTGATGGTGCTGGGCAATTTGCCTCCAGAGAGCAAAAAATATTTTTTCAATCCATCTCCGTCTTTCCCCCTATCACGCATCAAGCTTAACGAAAAACATTGGAGGCAGCGTTTCCTCTCTGAACCTTGACTCTGAGGGGCTGCGCTGAAGATAGTTGATGAATAAAGCCCTGCTTACCATTTTGCTTGCGGTCTGTGTTCTCGGCATGGCTCTCATTTTGCTGAATGAACGCTTAAGTGGAGACACGCCACCTATTCAGACTCAAGAGAATGGACAATTCCCGCCTCTGGGCACTAAACCTTCGGCCCCACAGCATACGTTGCCATTAACCGTTCCCGAAGCCGAACCAGCGAAAAACGAAACAACACCGCCTCAGCCCCAAAGTTCTGGTCGTCGCGAGGTAGCTACGGCGCAAGAGACAGAAAGTGTCAGAAACAAACCGTCAGCGCCCGCTGCGGAAAAAGCTCCTGAAAAAGCGCCTGAAAAAAAGCCTGAAAACACTATGGGCAGTATTCGCCCCATAGCCCGCACCGAGCAGGACATCCGTGCCAGTGAAAAAGAACGTGAAACAGCCCGTCCCCAAAAGGAGAACGTCCAGCCTGAAAAAGAAGTTCAGCCACAGCAGAAAGATTCGCAAGAGAAAGCTGGCAAAGACAAGAGCCAAAAGCCAAAGATCACAAAATTTGTGGTTTTCTCTCGTGATAAGGGGGCAACAGTACGTCTCGTGGGAAGCGCCGATCTCAAATATAAAACATCTCAGATGCACTCACCAGAACGCGTGCTGATCGAACTCGATGGGGATTGGGACGTTACAGTGCCTCAAATTCCGAAAAACCCTCTTGTCAACGCCATACGCGTGGGCCGACAGAACAATAAAACACGCATTGTCCTTGATATGAAAGCCGCACCCAAAACCTGTCGCACCATTCCCAACAAAAACAGACAGCTCGACGTGCGCGTGGATCAATAGCTGAAAAGCCAGAACAATCAACGCGTTTTTTCGATCTGCGGTGCCGAACGTGCCAAGGCACGGCAAAGACAAGAAGGCGGAAGCAAACGATACTTGCTTCCGCCTTCTTGTCTTTGCACTCATTGAGACCTGATGACGAGATAAGCCTTTTATAAAACCTTCTTTTTGAATGTTTTAATTAAATTTTTGGCAAGAATCGAACGTTTTAATTAAAAATTTGAGAAACTTCCGTAAACACGGTCTCCTACCGTCCGGTAGGCGTCTACGACTCTTGTTCCATGGCCAAACCACGGGCGTTGGCTGCAAGCACGGCATCAATCACAATACCAGAGAAACCCCGGCGATCAAGGACATTGACGCCTTCAATGGTCAAGCCATGCGGAGAACAGACGTTATCCTTAAGCTCTGCCAGATGCTCTGGCGATTTTTCCGCCATGACAGCACAGCCCTCGACAAGTGCTTGCACCATTTTTCGGCTCGCCTCATGGGAAAAACCGAGCGTTACGCCAGCCTGGCTGAGAGCCTGCATCATAGCAAAGACATAGGCAGGTCCTGCTCCAATAAGACCGGAAAAAGCGGCAAACTGACTTTCCGCAATCTCAATACAAAGACCAAGATTACGAAAAAGGGCCAGAATCTCCTCAGCACGCTCGCGGCTCAGGTTGTCAGAAAAGGCAAAGGCAAAAACCCCCTTGCCCACAAGCGCTGGAGTATCCGGCATACAGCGGACAAGAGGACAAAGCCCGCCACTCATCCGAGCTAGCTTCGACAAGGAAACACCGGCTGCCACCGAAAGTAACACTTTGTCAGCTGTCAGAGCCCTGGAAATTTCTTCAAGCACGCCAGGCACCTGGGCTGGCTTGACGCAGAGCAAAAGAAAGTCCGCCTGTTGCGCGACTTCTAAGGCGCTGGACAGACGCTGTACGCCCTGTGCTTCCAGGCCGGCAAGGCGTGCCGCAGTCCGCGTATAGGCACAAAAGCGCTTTCCCGAACCCGCAGACCGCAAAAGGCCCTCTACTAACGCCCCACCCATATTGCCGCAGCCAATACAACCAATGACCATTTCCGCTGTTCCTTTCTCCGTAACTGTTTGTCTAGCCTTGCAGAATTATACCACCTATCTGCCCAAAATCAGGCGGAGCAGGGAGCGTAACGCCTCACAGGACTCCTGTCATGGACTTCCTCATGCCGCAAAGGGACCGGAGTCTGTCTGCGCTCGCCCTTGAGAGGAGTCAGGCAGCCTATGGCTCTCTTCGGGACAGATTTGAGAAACTCTCAACTTACGCCGCAAGCAACGCATTCATCAGAGATTGATCCCGATGCAGGGACTTCTGCATCCTGCGCTTAGCGCTGCTCAGGCCAACTGTGACAGAAGGTAGCAGGCAAAGGCACCTGCCTTAATTTTTAATATCCCTGATCCGTGGCAATGCCTTGACCATCTGCAAGGCCATGCGCAACTGATTGTCTCTCTGCAGCTGCTCCTTAGCCTCTTCGGTCTTGCTCTTTTCTTTGCCGTCCTTTTTGTCTTTGTTGTTTTCAAGATGACGGTTCAGATCCTGTTCGCGCACCGTCAGTTTGGGCTGCGTTTTCTCATCCTGACGCGGCATTTCAAAGGGGACCTCCACGTCGGGAACAATGCCTTCCGCCTGAATCGAACTGCCACTTGGTGTGTAATAGAGCGCAACAGTCAGTTTGACACCCGAGCCATCGGGCAGAGGGATAATATTTTGCACGCTCCCCTTGCCAAAGGAACGTTCTCCCATAATCAGAGCCCGGTTCTGGTCGTGCAAGGCCCCAGCCACAATTTCCGAGGCCGAGGCAGAACCGGCGTTGATCAAAACAACCAGCGGCACGGTCACATCATCTTTCTGATCCTTTGCCTCATAGACGCGCTCGTTAGCCGCACGGCCCTTGATGGAGACTATGGCTCCTTGCGAAAGGAAGATATCAGAAATACTCACGGCCTGATCCAGCAAACCACCGGGATTATTCCTGAGATCAAAAACGATGCCCTTGAGTCCACCCTGCGCCTTGCATTCCTTCTCGGCAGCTTTGAGAGCCTTCTTCAACTCCTCCGTGCTGCGCTCGGAAAAGCGTGTCAGTCTAATCCAATAAAAACCATCCTCAAGCATTTTCGACTTGACACTGATCAAAGGAATAGAATCACGGACAATGCGTACGGTCTGTGAACTCTTGTCATCAGCGTGCACAATGGTCAATTCCACTTCCGATCCCTTGGGACCACGAATACGGCTGACCACTTCCTGCAGGGAAAGTTCCTGTGTGGACTGACCATCGATGGTCATGATGATATCACCGGCTCTCAGTCCTGCACGAAAGGCCGGGGTATCTTCTATGGGAGCGACCACCACGACCTGATTATTCTCCATGGAGATCTCAATACCAACGCCAAAAAATTCGCCGCTGGTGGTCTCCTGCATTTCCTTATACTCTTCACTGCTCATAAAGGTTGAATGAGGATCAAGTCCCTGCAGCATCCCCTTCAAGGCCCCATTGATCAGCTCTTTCTGCGTCACGTCCTTGACATAATGGTGCTCCACGAGATCAAGCACCTGACTGAAACGCCTGAGAGAGGCATATTTGTCCGCCACGCCTTCAGATCCCTGTGCCTTTTTGGCCTGAGTCAGATCAGCTGAAAAAAGCAGCGGGTAAAAAACAAAAAGGCAGATCAAAAGAAATCGGAACAGAAAAGGCATGTATTCAGGCCTCCTTGGCCGCTCAGAGGTGACGACAAATGGTGCAAAACACACACATGAATTGGCCGCTTATAGCAAATTTTAAGCAGAACTCAAAGCCATTTGCCCGGAAAAAAACGCTTTTGTCCCCACTTTTCTACGGTTCAACCGTCACCGTGTAGGCACTTTCCAAAGCAAAATACTTTTGCGCACACGCCTTGAGGTCCTGCGGGCTCAATTCTCCGGCCCTTTGGATGAGCTTTTGACGAAAATCAAAGGGCAATGCCAAGAGCGCATTCTTGGAAGACTCCCGGCTGCGCGAGGCAAGACTCTGGTTTGAACGCAGATATTCACCGAGCAGCCGGTTCACACCTGCGGCAAGCAGTTCGGCAGGCAGCTCTTGCGTGCAAAGCTTTTCAATCACACGAGCAAATCCCTGCTCGGCCAAAGCCAGCTTCTCGGGGACCGTACCAATATAAAAGCAAAAAGATCCTGACTTGGGCAGTGTACGGACAAAAGCCGTAACCGTATAGCCCAGCCCCTGCTCATCGCGCATTTGGGAAAACAGCAGTCCACTCTGTCCCGAAAGGATATTGGCAAGAAGCGCCAAGGCCGGAGCATCCTCATGCTGAACAGGAACCGTGGGGAAAACTTTGAGCAAATGAGCCTGGCTGCGGCCAGCAAGCTTAAGAGAAAGTTGTTTTTCCGCGCCCAGCTGTGGCGGCTGAATGCTGTCCTTGACCCCCTTCTTGTCACCGATCTGGGCGGCCAGATTCTGAGCAAAGGAAAGCATCTTCGCACGTTCAAAACTGCCGGCAACGGTCAAAATCCAAGGCTCTGCCTCCTGTCTAGCCCAGAATCTGCGCACAACTTTCTGGTCAAAACGCTCCAGCAGCTCAGGCTTGCCGAGGTCGTCGTACCCATAGACATGGTTCGGGTAGAGAAAGGGACGTAATTTCGCAAAAAGGTAGCGTAAGGGCTGATCCTCACGACTCTGCAGGGCGGAAAGCATCAGTCGGCGCTCGCGCTGGATATCCGCCTCGGCAAAACGCGGCTTGGTCAAGACCTTTTTCAAGACATCGCACATGTCCTCGGAAAAACGCGAGGGCCCGTCCATTTCCAGGCTAAAGCTCTGACGTCCACTATTCACGCTGAACGACAAAGCGCGCTGGGCCAAGAAGGTCTCAAAGGCCTGGGCATCGAGATCCGCGGCACCATCGGTCAAAAGCTCTGCCACAAGATGGGAAAGCCCCTCTTCTTCAGGGCCTAACAGAGCATTACCGCCAAAACGCGTCAAATTCAGCGACAGATAGGGGGCATGGGTATCAGGCAGAAGAATCAGTTTACAACCGTTGAGAAGATTGATCTCCTCCCTGCCGCCAGTGGTATAGGCCAGAGCCGGTTTTTGCGCAGTAGACTCAGCCGGAAAATGCTGCTGCAGGATCTTGGCAAAATCGGGGAGCTTGGCTTGCTCTGGCGCCAGCACGCGCACTCTGAGCAGCCCGGGATCAAACCATTGCGCTGCGGCCTCTCCAAGTATGGCCGGTGTAATCTCCTTAAGCGTACGACGATAATTTTGCTCGCCAGTCGCTCCGCCCAAAAGAAACTGGACCGTACTCTTCCAGCCGGCCAAACCCTGAAGGGTTTCGCCAGCCCGGTCCATGCTGTCACTGATATTCAGTTTGGCGCGTTCGAGCTCTTGGCCTATTTTTTCTCCAGCAAGCCCCTGACCTTCCCGTAAGGCTCGTAGATCTTGGGTAAACTCTTCAAAAAACGGAGCAACTTTTTCCTCGTCCAAGACAACCGTGACCGACAAAAGGCCGGCACGTGCAAGACTCATATTATCCACGCTGATACTATCGCAGAGCTCTTTTTCATAACGATACTTGTGGACAAAACGCGAAGAAGCATCTCCACCCAAAATATAGCAGAGCACATCGAGTTCTACAGAAGAGAGATTGGTCAATGCCGGAGCCGGAAATGCCAGTCCGAGATAGACCTTTTTCCAAGGGCCACGCCGCACGGAAACGATTTGGGCATCCGGGGCCTTGCTCAGATCCACAGGCGGCAAAGCCGGCAAGTCCGTCGTGTTTTTCATGTCGCCAAAGAGCTTGGTAACATAGGCCAGAACCTCGTGAGGCTCGATATCACCTGCCACCAGCAAGGCCATATTCTGCGGTTGATACCAAAAATTCCGATAGGCTGAGAGGGTTTGGGCCGTGACAGCCCGAATCGTCGGCTCATAGCCGATAATCGGCCGTCCATAGGGGCTATGGGCAAGCGCCGCAGTCGCCAAATCCTCATAGAGCTTATGCTCGGGAGAGTCCTCGCCTCCCTGCAATTCAGAGACAATCACATCCTTTTCAGGTTCAAGCTCTGACGCATCCAAGGTGGCCTGAAAAGCCATATCCTTGACCACATCAAGGCTCGTGCGCCAGTGTGCACTTGGAATATCGGTCACATACCAGGTTCTGTCGTAGCTTGTGGCTGCGTTGAGATAGCCTCCAAGGGATTCCACCTCTTCGGCAACCTTCCCCTTGGGGCGATGATCGGTCCCCTTGAACACCATATGTTCCAAAACGTGACTTATGCCTGCTTCTTCGGGGCGCTCATTGGCCGAGCCTGTGGCCACGAAAAGACGTGTGGAAACCAGAGGAAAACGGGTATCGCGGATAAGATAGACTGTCAGGCCATTGGCCAGTCGCGTCAGAAGTTCACTGTCATTGCCCACAGTCTGAGGCGCAGGCTCAGTCTGAAGGACAGGCGCAGGCTCTTGCTGGAGGACAGGCGCAGGCTCAGTCTGAACCCAAGCGCTGTGCGATTCGGCCAGGCTCACAAAAACAAGCAGAGCCCAAAAACACAAAAACAGGAATAAAGGTTTGGCCATACATCATCCTAACAGTTTTGGCCTGCTGCTTGGCAGGCAAGATCCGAAACTAGCCAACAGAGCCAAGGACCCGCGCCTGAAAACGCAAGGCAGGATCTGTCTGGGAATCGCCGTCATCGTTACTCAGTAAACCCGGAAGAACGGCCCTGACCACGGGAAACTCAAGATCAGCACGCGTCATATCCACATAAAGCGGCGTTAGGCCCAGGCTTTGCAGACGCGCTTCCACAAAGGCCAAGGCCAAGGCCGGATTGGAAAAAGAAAAATCGGGAAGATCTTCCAAATAGCGCTCCTCAAGACCCGCCAGCCCTATACCCGTGGCCCGGCCAAAGGGCGCAGGCTGCGTGATACTATAAGGCCAGGGAGTTTCGGTCAAAGCCGCAAGCGCTGCCTTGAAACCGGAAAGCTTACAGGCTTGGGCCCGAACGCAGCTGCCATCCTCAGCACGCACAAAAGCGGAAAAAACCGGCAGAGCAAATTCGTGCGTTAGATCCTGGAACTGCACTCTGATGCCTCTGGCCGCATAGTCATCCAACAGCGACTGCAGCCGTGGATCCCGGCTTTTGGCCAAAAAGCAGCGTTCACGTAGAAAAGGCACCGTAGCCAGAGCATCCCGCTCGAGAATTTCCAGAAGGGCATTGAGCTTGGCCTGTTCCAGGCTTGTGCCGGCTGCCAAACCGGTTGATCCCGCTGTCACGCATTCAACTTCATCGGCGTTGAAAAAAAGAAAGACGGCCTGGGCTGGTATCAGCACGTTCTTGCCCTGAGGATCACTGGCAGAAACCCAGTGCAGGGGAATCTCGGACAGATTTTGGCCCTGCGTCAAAAGGGCAGGATCGACTGCCGCGCGCTTTTCACGGACAAGCTCAGAAAACGACGCGTAACAGAGCGGCAGAGGTCTTTTGCGCAGACTAACCCACGTTTCCTGACCCTTTTCTTCCAGAGAAACATAGGCACTGGCCCGTTCCACAATTTCCATAGCGCACGAAATTCTCGCCTGCGCAAGCGACAGTCCCCGACCGTAGGCCGTAGCTTTGCCTGTCAGCCGATAATCAAGACGCTTTTGCCGAACCTGAAGATCAAGCTGCCATTCCCTGAGCAAAGCCACCGGAGCCAGAGAGGCCTCATGGCGCATTTCACAGCCAGCAAGCAAACCGGCCTCCAGCAGCCGATCCGAGGCCATCCGAAAGAGATCAGACCCGGTCGGCTCCTCGGCCGGCTCTTCATCGCGGGCATGAAAGCGTTCATAGAGTGTCGCAATGCTCTCAGATGTCGACAGCGATTGCTGCAGCGCGGAAGCGGCATCAGGTGAGAGCAGAGCGTGCTCCCAGGCCTGTTTTGGGGACGGTAACGGCCTCAGCCAGTTGATGTTTTCAAAATAGAGCTTACGCCACCAGGCATGGTTGCTTTCGGCCTGGGCAGATACAGCCGCTTTTTGCAGAGAAAGCATGGGACTTGCCTGGGCCAGTCGCTTTGCCGCATCAAAAGGGAAGGCTGCCAAAAGATCGCTGAGTGCGCTTTCGTGTTGAGCACATTCCCAGAGCACAGAAGCCAGTGCCGGCTTGCAAAAGGTGTCGGTCTCAGCGGTATAGACCTGAGAAAAAAGCGACAAAAGCTCCTGGATTGGCTGTTTGCGCAAACGACGAAAAAGCGCCGTGTGCAAAAAACTATCCAAAGGCGAAGCTTCCAGCGCGTCGCACAAATCGCTCAGGGAAAAAGCCTCATCGGGTTCGCAAGCAAAAAAACCCGTGGTAGCCACTGTTTGCGTATGCGTATAGATATAGCTCAGCTGCATGATCAGGCTCAATGTTCAAGAGATTGAAACTCCTATGTTTACGGTGAAGCAAGAAGAGCGTCAAGGATCACACTCAAAGCCGCAAGCGTCAAAATGGCAGGAAGAATACGGGCAAAGGTTGCCATCTGCATGCGCTTAGCCAGAGGAAAGGCCACAAGCGTTCCCAGAAGGGTTGCCGGAATGGCCGGAAGAGCACAGCTCAGCACAAGATCGCTGTAAAGACCGGTCTGCCACTGTAAAAGAACGGTCATCAGACCTCTGACAATAAAAAAAACGCCTAAGGTCCCCAAAACTTCTCGCGGTTTCCAGCCGACATAGAGCGCGTAGGCTGCCACAGGCGGCCCATCAAAGGATATGGCCGAGCCGAGGACGCCAGAGACAAAACCCGCAAGGCACGCCAGGACTGGGGATTCGCCGTGCCTGGGGACAGAGATCAAACGTTGCCAGTAGATAAAAATCAACAGTGAGATGCCAACAAAAAGACGTAAGGCCTGATCGGGGATATAGAGCAAAAGGTAGACCCCGGCCCAAGAGCCCGGCAGAGCGCCAAGCCACATCGGCCAGACGGCTGACAGACGGCAATAGCGGAAATGCAGGACAACCAGCCCCAAATCCATGGCAACATTGAGGATGCAACTGATCAGGATCACATCGTGCATGGACAGGATTTGCGCCGCTACGGGAACGGCCAGCATGGCGCCGCCGACCCCCACAAGCCCGGAAACAAAACCACCCACAAGCCAGGCGACAAAGACTACCCAAACCGCCATTGACATTTCGGCCTCGTCGTAAAAGAAAAAAGAAGGCCGCATGAAGCGGCCCGTAAAAAAAGCGTTGGCAAGCAAAAATCAACGTTTTGAGTACTGGAAACGCGCACGAGCGGCACGCAGACCGTACTTTTTGCGTTCCTTCATGCGAGCGTCGCGGGTCAGGAAACCGGCTTTCTTCAAAATACCACGCAGTTCAGGATCCACCTCAAGCAAAGCGCGGGAGATACCGTGGCGCACAGCTTCGGCCTGACCGGCCACGCCACCGCCGCTGACATTGACGCGCACATCGAGCTTGTCGACCATTTTTGTCAGAACCAGAGGTTGACGGATGATCATCTGCAAGGTTTTGCGCGGAAAATATTCTTCAAAGGCGCGACCATTGACAATGATATTCCCCGAGCCTGCATAGAGACGGGTACGAGCCGTGGCGGTTTTGCGACGCCCGGTGCCATAATCAAATTTTTCGCTCATCGCAAGGACTCCTAATAGGGCAAGGTCAAAGGCTTAGGTTGCTGGGCGCTATGAGGATGCTCAGATCCCGCATAGACCTTGAGTTTCTTGAGCATGGCACGACCAAGCTTGTTTTTGGGCAGCATGCCACGCACGGCATTCATCAACGCAAAGGTGGGCTTTTTGGCCATCATGTCTTCCAGGGCAGTCGTCTTAAGACCTCCCACCCAGCCAGAATGCCGATAATATTTCTTGTCGTGCATCTTGGTGCCTGTCACTTGAATTTTGGCACAATTGACAACGATGATGTAATCGCCATTGTCCATATGAGGAGCAAATTCGGGCTTATGTTTGCCGCGCAGACGATGGGCGATCTGGCTGGCCAGACGACCGAGAACTTTATCGGCCGCATCCACGACAAACCATTCGTGTTGAATATCTTTGGGTGTGGGACTGAATGTTTTCATCAGAAATTCAGCGTATCGACCTCAAATGAGGGGGAAAAACGCCGCCTCCAAATTTTCTTGCAGTTTAAGCAGAATCAGCCTGACAAGCGTCAAACAACGCAGACAAGGCATACAAGCATAAAAAAACTTCTCCTTCAACGGGGAAAGAGGAGAAGATTTGCCGGATGTTTTTATGCGATCTGCTCTGATCTGTCAAGTCCAAAAACAGAGAGCGCGAGGCTCGGAAGCCTTGCCACGTCCTGTTCCAAGCGTCTCAACGCCAAAAGACCGATGCTGCCACGCAAAAAACGTCATAAAAGACGCAGAAAAGACCGCAGACTTGCCAGAACCCAATGGACACAAGCACAAAGGCTTTGCCAAAGAACCTCGGCTGCGCGCTGAACAGGCAAAATCCTGATGCTGAGGTTTGACAAAAAATCGCTCTCTCTCTATGCAGACAGAGAGAGGAAAAATCGTCGTGCCAGCACAAAAAGGAGTTGCTATGCCACAATTCATCCGCAAGAGTCTTTTGCAGCTGATCTTTTCAGGTGCCTATCTCATGCGCTGGAACGACAAGCTCCGTCCCGTAGAACTCGTGGAAATCGATAAGCAAGCGCATAAAATGCTCATCGCTTGCATCCTCTGGCAGCAGTACACTCAGGCCAACAGTGCGATCAACCGTACGGAGCTGGGCAAAGAAATCATCGAAGGCGGTCTTTTTGACTATTTCTACCGCTTGATTATCACGGATATCAAACCGCCTGTCTTCTATCGCATCAAAGAAAACGCCAACGACTACGCCCAACTGACCGAACATGTCCTCAAAGAACTGAAACCGGCCTTCTCTTCGGCCGAAAACACTTTTCCCAGCTCTTCGACCTTCTGGGACAGAATGTGTGCCTGGCACAGAGACACAAATCAAGAATCCCTAGCCCGGCGCATTCTTGCGGCGGCGCACCTTTTTGCCTCACAGTGGGAATTCACCCTGATCAAACCTCTGAACAGCTTTGACGACGAAATGAAGGATATTGCCACATCCTTCAGAGACAAACTTGAGGCCTACACGGATCTTCCCGGTATGCGGGCCATTCTCACCCCCGGCACGGCTTTGGCCAAATTTGCCAATCTCTGTGGACAGCTGCGCTTTCAGATCCGCTGGACAAGGGCTCCGCGCATCCCGGCAACCTCCGTGCTCGGCCATATGTTTGTCGTCGCCGTATTCGGCTATTTTTTCAGTTTAAGCCTCAAAGCCTGTCAGGCCCGTTCCAACAACAACTTCTTCTGCGGCTTGTTTCACGACCTGCCGGAACTTTTGACGCGCGACATTATCTCGCCGGTAAAGCAGTCTGTCCCCAATCTGCCGCTGATCATCAAGAAATATGAAAGCGAGGAGCTGGAACGGCGCATTTTTCAGCCTCTGCGTCAGGAAGGCTTTCAGGGACTTGTGGAGCAGATTTCTTTCTACCTGGGGCTAAGCATTGGCTCCGAATTTCTCGAATGCTACAGGGAAAACGGTCAGATCAAAAAAATCGAAGATTTTGCCACCTTGCAGCGTGAATACAACGCCGATGCCCTGGATCCCAAAGACGGCTTTCTCCTAAAAATCTGCGACTGGCTTGCTGCCTATATGGAAGCCCATAATTCCATCCACACCGGTGTTTCTTCTCCACAATTGCTCGAAGCGCGAACCAAGCTCAAGGTCAAGCTGCAGGAACAAGGCCTGCCTTGCCTCAAACTCAATGCGCTCCTAGCGGACTTCGATTAACTGGAGGCAGCGTCTCGACGCTGATTGCCTATGTCACACATGCTTACCATGCTGCCACTTCTGCTCTGCCTGCTCCTCTGCCCCGCCAAGACAGAAGCGCTGGACCTCTCTCGCAATCTGCCAACCTCAGCCCGTGACATGGAATATTACTATCAGCATCAACATCCCGAAAGTCTGCCGGGTATGCTCAGGGCCTTCGACAAAAGCCGGCGTTTTGCCCAGGGAGAATTGCGGCTGATTACCGCAGCGTTCCTGGCGGAAATTTTCAAGCAGGAACCGGAGCAGGCCCGTCAACTCCTCGATCAGGCCAAAACAATGAGCCCGGAAGCCCAGAGGATGTTTACCTGGGCCGTACACCTCTCCGGGCAAAACGCGTTGAAAAACGCCCTGAACAATCTGCCGGCAAGCCAGGACAAGGCCCTGCAGCTGCAGCTGGCTCATAGCCCAACACCTCTGGAACGCTGGGATATCTGTTCCAGTTCTGCTGTGCTGCATATGTATTGGGGCGCGTTTTTTGCCAATGCCGACCAACGCTACCTCGACGCCATGATCGACGCAGCCCTGCTCCATGCCCGCCTCAAGGCTCAGGGACTGGTTCAGGACCCCCGCTATAAGCGCTCTATGGAGGTCGCAGCCTCCCTCTATGAAATGAGTCCCAGACACAAAGCCGTACGCGACCGCCTTGAAGAACGTCGCGAGGGTCTCTCTGCTCCTGAAAGAGAAACCATCACGCTCATTCTCAAGCATTAGCCGTTTTTCCGCAGCACTTTGCCCATGGAAGACTCAGGTCTTGATTGAAGACCGCAGATTGCAAGGAGCAACAAGATGCTTGCCCTCCTGCTACTGGTCATTTTCCTCATAGCGCTTGCCGCCTGGTATCTCTTGCTGACACGAAGCGAACACAGAAATCTGCTCGCTTCCCTGCTCTTGCACAAACACAGTGAACTTTACGAAAAGCCGAGCCTGCTCAACCAGCATTTTGCTCAAAGCGGCCAAGGAACGGAAAATAGCCCCATGCTGCCAGCTCTCAGCCAATGGCCAAAGATCTTGCGCAGTTTGGCCCTGCCGCTCCTCTTGCTGATTCTCTTGGCTTGCTCCATCAAGTTTTGCGCAAGCCTGTAATTGGCCAAGCCCAAAACAGCACAGGCCAAAAGCCGCTAATGCGCTTCTCCCCAGTTTGCCCCATAGCCCCAGTCCGCCACAAGCGGCACAAGCAAGGCCTCTTCGCCAAAACGGACGGCTTGCATGAGTTGCGCCACACGTTCTCCGGCCTCTTGCGCGTAGTTCTCTGGCACTTCCACAAGCAATTCATCGTGGACCTGTAAAAGCAACCTCGCCCCCATGGCCTGGAGCTCCTGATCCTTGGCAACATTGAGCATGGCCATTTTAATGACGTCAGCGGCTGAGCCCTGAATGACGGTATTGATGGCCTGTCTCTGGGCCTGACTGCTCAAGGAAGTATTGGCCGAAAAAATATCCGGCAGATTCCGTCGGCGTCCGCCCAACGTCAAAACATAGCCCGTACGCTTGGCTTCCTGCACCACCCCATCATAAAAGGCCTTCAGCCCGCCCAAACGCGAAAAATAACTGGCAATAAAGGTTTTTGCTTCGTTGAGCGAAACCTTGAGTTCTTGGGCCAGTTTCAACGCTCCCATGCCGTAGATCAAGCCAAAATTGATGGTCTTGGCATTGCGCCGCTGATCCTTGCTGATTTTTTCCATGGGGAGATCATAGATCAGTGACGCCGTATGGGCGTGAATATCCAAACCTTCTCTGAAAGCGGACAAGAGGGCGTTATCCTGAGACATGTGCGCAAGCATACGCAGTTCAATCTGAGAATAGTCTGAAGAAATCAGGACCATGTGGGGAGCCGCGATAAAGCAGGTGCGCATGCGCTTGCCCAATGCGCCGCGTGCCGGAATATTCTGCAGGTTGGGGTCCCGGCTTGCCAGACGTCCCGTGGCTGTGGCCTTCTGCTCAAAGGTCGTATGCAGACGCCCCTGAGCGTCCACAAGCTTGGGCAGAGGATCAAGATAGGTCGAACGGATCTTTTCCAGCTTTCGGAATTGCAGAATGGGCAAAATCACCGGATGGGCCCCTTCGAGCTTTTCCAGATTCTGCTGACTTGTGGACATCTGGCCGCCCTTGGTTTTGCCCTGGAGGCTCAGTTTGAGCGTTTTGGAAAGGACATCGCCAAGCTGCTGTGCGGAACGAAGATTAAATCTCATGCCCGTCAGAGCATACACTTTCTCGGTCAAGCCATCGAGATCCTGCTGCACTTCCTCCAGAAACTTCGCAAAAGCCTGACGGTCAATGGCTATTCCCACGCTTTCCATGGCAGCCAGGACCCTGACCAACGGCAGCTCAAGCTTCTGATACATAGCTCTGAGACCGTTTTCCTCAAGACGCGCCTCCAGACTCTTGGCCAGTTTCAGGGCAAGTCCCGCACTCCCGAGATTTCCGTCCTGCAGACTTCCAGCCCAGTGACTTTCTAAATTCTCCCAACTGAAATCACGGTCTTCAGGGCGCAGAAGATAGCAGGCAAGGCCGAGATCAAGCACGCGCCCGACATGCTCAGCGAAGAAGTTGGCAACGGCAGCGTCACCCTTATAAAACGGCTTAAGATCAGCAACGACAATCTTGCTGGCATCGCAAAGCCAGGTCAGCAGATCAGCCGTTTTGCCCTGCCAGACAAGTTCCTCATAGGCCCAAGGCTCACTGCCCGAGGCCTGAAACGTACCCGTAGCCTGATCGTAACCGCAAACGGCCACATGCAGGGCTTTCCCCCCACCTCTTCTTTCATCGATCAAGGCCACACAGTGAGCCTGAAGCTGGGGCAGTTCCGTTGCCAGGCTGACCTTACGTCCCGAGATTTTGATGGCGCCGGGATACAGCAGAGGAGCGCTTTGCGAGCTTGCGCTCTGAGCCGCTCTGGGCGCTGTCACTGGCTGTCTTTCCCCCTGATGCATGAGCATAAACTCTATTTCACGCATCAGCGCCACGAGTTCGTATTCCTTGGCAAGGGCCCGCAACAGTCCGGCATCCATGGGACCGACCTTGAAATCGTCGATCACAAACTCGCCAGGATAGTCAAGGGATAGACGGGTGAGCTTGCGCCAGGTGAACATGTCCTCCAGATGCGGCTGCATTTTCAGCGCAAGCTTCGGCGGCAGCTTCTCAAGATGATCCCGAATATCTTCCAACGAGGAACAATAGGAAAAAATTTTCAACGCCGTCTTTGGCCCAATTCCCGGAACGCCCGGAATATTGTCGGCACTATCACCCACAATCGCCTGCAGATCTGGCCAGTTTTCTGGGGTGATGGAGTTTTCTGCCTGAAAATCAGCCTGACTAAGCAAAACTTCTTCTTTTGCCGCCAGATTCCAGATATAGACGTTGGGAGCAAGGCATTGTTTCAAATCCTTGTCTCCGCTGATGATGATCACCGGCCGTTCTGCGGAAAAACGGGCGGCGAGACTGGCCATACAGTCGTCCGCTTCAAAGCCCTGTGTTTCCTCATCCCGAAAACCCAACGCTGTGACCATGCGGCAGACCGGCTCAATCTGCCGCACGAGATCTTCGGGGGTTGCGTCACGATTGGCTTTATACTCGGGATAAATCTCGTGTCTGAAGTTTTTGCCGTGACCATCGCGTACGAAGAGAAAATAGAGGGGCTTTTCCTCGCGTAGAATTCTGAGCAGCAAGCGCGAAATACCAACCAGGACATTGGTTGGAAAACCGTCGGAACGCTGCATATTGCGGCCGGTAAAAAAGGCTCTGTAGATAAAAGCTGTCCCATCCATCAAAAAAAGCGGTTCTTCCTGCAAACACAGGCGTTCTTTTAAGGACATAATTGCCTCGCAACTTGCAAAAAGGGGCAGAGCTGTATAGAGTTTTTGAATGACTAGTGCCATGCAGATCCAACTTCATTCTGAGCACGGCTGCCTAGACATTATTGTGGGCGGCACATGGCGTCTTGCCTGTGACCGGCCTGACGAAATCCGTCAAGCCCTCGATCTTGTCCATGCCCCCCAAACCACACGCGTTCGCCTCAAAGAAGACGCTCTTGTCACATGGGACTCAAGCCTTCTCGTCTTTCTTGTTCAGATAGTACGAAGTACAAATGAGCGCAAGATTGCTCTCGAGATGCAACTCAATGATGGGCTCTGCCGACTGATTGCCCTGGCCTTTGAAGTCAAAAGCCAGCAAGGTTCACAACGCGAAAAGCATGAACCCGGCTTTTTGGAAGACCTGGGCGGCAAAGTCCTGAATCTCGCACCAAAGCTGCTCGACTTTCTTGCCTTTCTGGGCGAAGTGACACCGGCTCTTGGCCGTTTTTTTCTCGGCCGTGCCACCATGCGTTCGCAGGATTTCTTCCAGGCCCTCCATGAATGCAGTCTTCAGGCACTGCCCATTGTGGGTGTGACCAATCTCCTGTTTGGCTTGATTCTCGCCTTTGTGGGAGCTGTACAGCTCACGCAGTTCGGCGTGCAGATCTATGTGGCCGGCCTTGTCGGTATCGGCATGCTCAGGGTGATGGGCGCGGTCATGGTTGGCATTGTCATGAGTGGCCGCGTGGGAGCATCCTATGCGGCCCTGCTTGGCACCATGCAGGTCAATGAAGAAATCGATGCCCTCACCACGCTTGGCATCTCGCCTGTGGAATTTCTCATTCTCCCCCGCATTCTGGCACTTGTGCTGATGGTTCCGCTCCTGACCATCTACGCTGACGTCATGGGCATTTTCGGAGGATATCTCGTAGGCACGATCATGCTCGACATCTCGCCTATGGAATATCTCAACGCCACCATCTCCATGGTCAACGTTTCTCATGGTGTCATTGGCCTTATCTACGCCACCATGTTCGGATTTGTTATTGCCCTGGCCGGCTGTTATCATGGCCTGCGCTGTGGCCGCAGTGCTCAGGCCGTAGGACAGGCCACAACCACGGCCGTTGTACACTCCATTGTCGGCATCATTATCATGACGGCCATCATCACCATCATCTGCAATGTGCTCAATGTCTGAGGCAGGAGCAGGCATGACCAAACAAGCGCCAACGCTCATTGCTGTCCGCGACCTGACCGTGGGTTACGGATCCTTCATTCTCATGAAGAATATCTCCTTCGAAGTTCAGGCAGGTGAAATCTGTTTTATCACCGGCGGCTCAGGCTGTGGCAAAAGCACCCTGCTCAAGGTTCTGATGGGATTAAAAAGCCCGCAAAAAGGTCAGGTCCTCTATGGTTCCGAGGATTTTTGGGCCGCTGACAGTGACACACGTCAGCGTATCAAACGCCATACCGGCGTGCTCTTTCAAAGCGGTGCGCTCTGGAGTTCCATGACACTGGCGGAAAACGTAGCCCTGCCTCTCCAGCAGTATACCGATCTTACCACAGAGCAAATTACTGAGCTGGCTTCGCTCAAACTGGCTCTCACTGGCCTGGCAGGCTTTGAAGACTACTATCCCTCTGAGATCAGCGGCGGCATGCGCAAACGTGCCGGTCTGGCCAGAGCTCTGGCTCTGGATCCATCCATTCTCTTCCTCGATGAACCTTCGGCAGGTCTTGATCCTGTGAGTTCAAGACACCTCGACGATCTCCTTCTCGAACTGCGCGACACGCTGAAAGCCACCTTTATGATTGTCTCTCACGAACTCGACAGTATCTTTGCCATTGCGGATAAAATCATCTATCTCGACAATCAAACCCGAACCATACAAGCTCAGGGCGATCCACGCCGCCTCAAGGAGGATCCCGCAACAGCGCTCTGTGCTCTGGACTTTCTGACTCGTGGTGCAGCGAGCAAAACATTGGCCAAGGAAATCCGCTGAAATTCCGGGTATAAGGAGCAGGCATGGCGGCCCAAAATCACAAAGTAGCCATTGGCGCATTCACTCTCCTCGGAGCGCTTTTCTTAGTGCTGGCACTGATCTTTCTGGGTGGCGGAAAATTCTTCAAAACGAAAACCGAATATGTCCTGTACTTCGAAGGCTCGGTCAGTGGACTTTCGGTCGGGGCACCGGTGGTCTTCCGAGGTGTGCCCCTGGGCAGTGTCACCCGTATCAGCCTGGTTTTTGATCGCAAATCCTCAGCCATCACCATACCGGTCTTCATTAATCTCGATGAAAGCAGCATTGTACGGATTTCCGGCGAAACAATTCCTGAGACGCATCATACCCGCATTATTCAGCATATGGTCAGAAACGGTCTTTCTGCCCGTCTGCAGATTCAGAATCTGATCACCGGCCAATACCGAGTGGAACTCGATTATCACAATTCGGGCTCAGCCACACTTCATAATCCCGATCTGCCCAATGAAATCCCCACAGTCCCCTCGCCCATTGACGCCCTGCAAAAATCCCTGTCCAGTCTGCCGCTACAAGAACTGACCAAGGCCGTCAAACAGATGCTCATGGGCATCTCTCAAGCCATTGGCGATGGTGAATCAATCAGAAAGACCATTCACCAGATCAACACGGCTTTTATCTCCATGGAAAAAACCTTCGCGGCCCTTGAAGCGCTTCTGAAAAACAAACAGCTCAACGCCTCATCCGAAAAAATAGTCAGCAATGTGCAGGTCTTAACCGAAAGCTTGGCCAGAGACGTTCCCAAACTGATGAGCCAACTTGATAGCACAGTGAACAATTTTGCCCAGATCTCCGAACGCTTCAAACACGTCTCGGCTTTCACGGAACAGCTGATGAGCCATAATTCTCCGGCTATGCAGGATTTACGGCGCCTCTTCAAGGAAGCGGCCGATGCTGCCCGCTCTCTCCACAATCTGGCCGACATGCTCAACCGTACCCCCGAAGCTCTGCTCCATGGCAAGAAAGGAAATCGCTAATGCTCCCATCCTTCTGTCTCAAAGATCATGCCCCATACCTTCTTTTGCTGTTGTTTTGCCTGACGCTTTGCGCCTGCGGCCGCAGTCAGCCCACACAGTACTATGCCTTTGAAGGAAAGGCTGAGGCTTTTGTCCAGGATGCCCTGCCCAAAACGACCTTGCGCATTGCCAGAGTTGCCCTGCCTCAGTATCTGGAACGCGAACCCTTGGTTTTGCGCAAAAAAGGCCAGGTACAACTGCAGGTGGATTCCTTGCACGTCTGGGCTGAACCGTTGACCGACGGAGTACGGCGCCTGCTCTCCAATGAACTCAGGCAACCTCTCTTGGCCAGAGGCATCACACTCCTGCCCATGGCCACGGAAAAAAACGGAAGTTATACCTTGCTTGTGGATATTTCACGCCTTGACGGCAGTTTCGAGGATCACGCCGAAATTGAGGCCAACTGGTCGCTTGTGACTGAAGAGCCGGAACGCGTGATCAAAGATGGCGTTTTTTCCGCTTCGCTGCCTGTGCCACATTCCAGTTACCACGAACTTGTGGAGGCCGAAGCAGAGCTGATCAGGGCTCTGGCCAGGCACATTCTGGCCGCTATTCCCAGACTGCCGCAAAAAGCACGAGACTAACGCAACAATGCGCCCCACAAAAAAAGGCCTTTCGAATCGCTTCGAAGGCCTTTTTTTGTGGGGGAAAAAAACGGTTACTGGGTGATCATGACCCTTGCCGGTCGCAAAAGACGCGTGCCCAGCTTGTAACCGCGCTGCAAAACACGGGCGACCTTGCCAGCCTCCAGTTCCGAGCTGGGATCAAAGCCTACGGCTTCATGAATGGCAGGATCAAAGGCCTCTCCGACTTCGCCCACAGGCAAAAGTCCGTGCTTCTGCACAGCATCAAGGAGAAGCTTATGGGTCATGGAGACACCCTGTAAAAGATCCTTACAGGCTTCACTGGTATTGCCATACTGCATGGCCAATTCAAGGTTATCCAAAGTGGGCAGCAGGTCACCGAGTACCTTTTCAGCAGCGTACTGCAGCTGTTCCTGATGTTCACGCGCCAGACGCTTTTTGAAATTCTCCATTTCCGCCGCCTGACGCAGACGTAGATTGTCGATCTCCGCCTTCAGCGCTTCAACGGCCTCCTGCTCAGAACCGCCAAAGAGCGGGCCGGTATAATTGGCATCACCCTCAAAAGCCTGGACCACATCGTCAGCCTGTGACGGCGCTTCCTCCTGGCTCTCCGCATCCTTTGCTGCCGTTTGCGGCTGATCCTGATCTTCAATATCGATGGTTCTGGTTTCAGCCTGGCTTTGCTCAGACTCAGGATTTTCGGCCTCGTCCGCGGTTTCAGGCGCAAAGGCCTCCTGATTCTCCTGACTCAGTCTTTCGACATTGGCCGCATGCTCATAGGGATTTCTATACTGTTGTACCATGACTTCTCCTGATCTGGTATGGCATTATGCCACTGGTTTGAGTTAGCAGTAAGTACGGCAGTCCTTTCTGTCAAGGGAGAAACCAGAAATACATCTCGACAAAAGCGCATTTCTTGTATATCGTACAGGCTTTAGCAGGTAACTGAAGAGCGTCAGCTGCCCTTAGCTTTTGAATTTCTCCCGTTACTTTGAAAAACGGGAGCTTTCCGTGTCGGAGAACTTATGACTTGCCGCAGCATTCAGGTGAACTCAAAGGAAGAATGGCTGAATGCCTCGCAATGGCTCAAAGACCGTTCCAAATCAAGTTCTGAGGTGGAAGCCAAGGTCGCAGAGATCATTGCCGCTGTACAAAAAGACGGGGATGCAGCCCTTATTGCCTACACCTCACAGTTCGACTGCCAGGATTTCAAACCGCCTGTGCGTCTTCCGGAACAGGAGATCTCTCTTGCTGCGGCCTCAATTCCCCCTGAAGACAGAGACCGCATTTATCGGGCCGCGGACAATATTCGTGCTTTCCATGAAAGCCAAAAGGACAAATCCTGGTTTATCACAAAAAACGACGGCTCCATTCTCGGTCAGCGTGTTCTGCCTGTGGATGCCGTAGGCCTCTATGTGCCCGGTGGGCAGGGGGGAAATACCCCCTTAATTTCAACCTTGCTGATGAATGCCATTCCCGCACAGACAGCAGGTGTTGCCCGCATTGCGATCTGTACGCCGCCGCGCAAAGATGGCAGTGTTAATGCCCACATTTTAGCGGCAGCCCATCTTCTGGGCATAGAAGAAATTTACCGTGTCGGCGGTGCTTGGAGCATTGCGGCCATGGCCTATGGCACAGAATCCATAGCAGCTGTGGATGTTATCGCCGGTCCAGGCAATATTTTTGTGACCACGGCCAAGCGTTTAGTGCAGGGAAAGGTCGGCATTGACATGATCGCCGGCCCAAGTGAAGTGCTCATCCTTGCCGATGGCTCAGCCAATCTCAGCTGTCTTGCCGCGGATCTGCTTTCTCAAGCTGAGCATGACGCTTTGGCCAGTGCCATTCTCATCACGACAGATAAACGTCTGGCTGAAGAATTGCCCGCTGAGCTTGACCGGCAGTGCGCCACCCTTCCCAGGGCCGAGATTGCCCAGCGCTCGTTGGAAAACTGGGGCGCAGTGGTTCTCGTCCCATCCATGAAGCTGGCCGTTGACATAGCCAATACCATTGCCCCGGAGCATCTTGAAGTTGCCACCCGCGACCCGTGGGCTCTTCTTCCTTCCATCCGCCATGCCGGAGCCATTTTTCTGGGACAAAACAGTCCCGAGCCTCTCGGTGACTACTATGCTGGCCCCAATCACGTATTGCCCACCATGGGCACCGCGCGTTTTTCCGGAGCTCTGTCAGTACAGACTTTCTGCAAAAAAAGCAGCATCATTGCCGCTTCTCAGAGCTTCCTGAACGCCAGTATAGAAGACGTGGCGGCCTTGGCTCGACTTGAAGGCCTTGAAGCGCATGCCCGCTCCGTAGAAATACGCAGAAAAAAATAAGCACAGCCTGGAACCAACCTCCACCATAGTGCTTTTTGGAAATTGCAATGCAAAGCATTACCACAACCAATATCGATGTCTGCCCTCTGCTTTCACGCGGAAAAGTGCGTGACATCTATAATCTCGATGAACACAGCCTCCTGATCGTGACCACAGACCGCATGTCCGCCTTTGACGTCATCATGAAGGAAGCCGTTCCCTATAAAGGGGTTGTGCTCAATCAAATCACTCTGTTCTGGATGGAAAAATTCAAAGACATTGTCAGCAATCATCTTCTGGAAAGCGATGTCCGTCATTTTCCTGCCAAACTTTCGCCTTGGGCCGACGAGCTTGAGGGGCGAGCTGTGATTGTGCGGAAAGCCGAGCCGCTGCCTGTGGAATGCATTGTTCGCGGTTATATCACAGGCTCAGGCTGGAAAGATTATCTGGCCAGCGGCAAAGTCTGCGGCCATACGCTACCGGCAAACCTGCAGGAATCTGCCAAACTTACCCCTGCACTCTTTACGCCTTCGACCAAAGCGGCACTTGGTCAGCATGATGAAAACATCAGTCGCGAACGCGCAGCAGAAATTCTCGGTCGTGAAGACGCCCTCTTTGTTGAAAAGACTTCGCTCTCCCTCTACGAGTCAGCACGTGAACACGCTGCCGCTCGCGGGATCATCGTTGCTGACACCAAATTTGAATTCGGCCGCATTGATGGAAAACTCACGCTGATTGACGAAGTTCTCACGCCGGACTCCTCACGTTTCTGGCCAGCCAAGGAATATGCTGTGGGCAGGGGGCAACGCAGCTTTGACAAACAATATCTGCGTGACTGGCTCAACGCTCAACCCTGGAACAAGCAACCGCCTCCACCCAGTTTGCCTACTGAGGTCATTGCGGAGACAGCCGGAAAATACCGCGAGGCCTATGCCATTCTCACGGGCAAAGAACTTACACTCCCTGAAAACTAAGAAACCATTGACCAGAACACAGGGCAGGCCAAAAACGACTCTGTGATACGGTCACGCCATACGCCAAAATCGCGAAGGAGTAATATATGCTGCTTGAAGGGAAAAAAGCGCTAATCATGGGGCTCGCTAATAATAAGAGCATTGCCTGGGGTATCGCCCAAAATCTCAAACAAAACGGTGCGCGATTGGCTTTTAATTACGTAGGAGAGGCCATCAAAAAGCGTGTACTCCCTTTGAGTGAAGAATTGGGCGGAGAATTCACCTTCCAATGTGATGTCTGTTCTGACGAGGAAATTGCCGCCGCTGCCGAGCTGATCAAAGAAAAATGGGGAACGTTCGATATTCTCATTCACTCCATTGCCTTTGCCAAAAAAGAAGATTTGCGTGGCCGTTTCATGGAAGTGTCCCGTGATGGCTTCAAGCTGGCTATGGAAGTCTCAGCCTTTTCCTTGCCAGCTCTCTGCAAAGCTTTTGAACCCATGCTCAATGAAGGGGCTTCCATCATTTCCATGACCTATCACGGCTCAACGAAAGTGATCCCCGGCTACAATGTCATGGGTGTCGCTAAAGCGGCCCTGGAAGCTTCTGTTCGCTATCTGGCCTATGATCTTGGCCCCAAAGGCATCCGCATCAATGCCATCAGCTCAGGCCCCATCAAAACCTTGGCCGCTTCCGCTGTTATCAGCATGCGCGACGTCTTTACCCGTGTGCAGGACTCTTCTCCTCTGCATCGTAATGTCTCCATTGACGATGTGGGAAAAACTGCAGTCTATCTTGCCAGCGATCTTTCCAGTGCGGTCACAGGCTCTGTCATCTACACGGACTGTGGATTTAGCCAGATGGGCGTCACGGCCTGATGAGTTACGATCTGCTCAATGCCATTGGCATCACCGTTCTCGCCCTGGCCGGCTTGTGGATATTTGGCAAAAGCGTGATCTCGCACGGCAAAAAAGACAAAGAATCCACAACTGATCAGCCTGAAAAATAGATGGCTAACACGCAGTTGGCATTCCTTCCTTTGCGTGCAGGCTACGCTCAGTGAGGCTGAGAGGTCCTTTTGCGCGAGTTGGAAAAAACGTCAATTTTTTCTTGCCATACGCCACCGATTAGCGTATTTTTTTCCTTTCTACATTGTGATCAACCACGGAGAGGTGTCCGAGCTGGTTGAAGGAGCACGATTGGAAATCGTGTGAGCGTTAACAGCGCTCCCGGAGTTCGAATCTCCGCCTCTCCGCCATCATACCTTTTTTTGTATTCCATTACATTCCATTAAGAACCCGCAAAGCCACAAGCTAAGCGGGTTTTCTTGTTTCTAGCGTCCATGTTGCTCCATTACGTTGTAAGCGTAAACCAAAGTCCCCATAAGAACTCAGCTCTTCTCAGAGACCGACAGTTTTGGTTGTTAGCCAAGGCGATGTAGCTACGTGCCAGTACGAGGCAAAGCCTACGGTAAACTGAACAATCGACTAAACAGGCTCTCTGAGCTACTATCAGGTCATCATGGCTTTGCCTCTGTTTCCCTAAGGTGTTGGCGTAAACACACGAGAGACTGCTGTGATCAGAGCTATTTTGCTTCTGCTTACTTCGCGGCTTTTGTGTTACTGTGTGACGTTTGCCAGCTTTTCCATACCATCGAGCCCATTGTTAGCTGAAAGGGACATACGCCACGACGGCAATTGCTGAGTAATACTGCGAGCTTGCCGACGAAAGACGTTAAAGAACACTGGCTTGGACATACTCGCTGAAACTGATTCTCCAGCCCATCTCAGCCCTGGAGACCTGCGATAATCTCGACGACAAAAGATGTACAGCTCACAGACCCCAAGACTTTTTATGTGTTCAAGATCTGCTCGTATGGTATGACTTGCCTACTCTCAATTTTCCATACTCGTTGCACGTAGTATTTTTTCTTATATAACAATACTTTTTTAAGGAGTTTTCTATGGATATAACAGTATATGATTTCCTTGTTATTTTTATTGTAGCGCCATTTCTCTTATTTAAATTTACATTGATTCCAGACTGGATCTTTTCTAAAGCTAAGAAAGCAAACAAAACTGTTGTTATCATCATTTTTGCCATTCTATTAATCTGTATTGCTTCGTTTGTAGTCGCCATCGGCTCTCAGGGATTTTCTATTCGCTTTGTAGCGCTAGCTGTTGCAGTACTAGCCTGCGTTATTCACTATCTTTATAACTTAAAATCAGATAAAGATAATTTAGACACTAATAGCAAGTAAAATACATCAACAAATATAACAGTTAGGAAGCTAAGCAAGACACAACAGTTTTTTAAATAAATACAACCAATAATTCAAGTAATCAAGAAAAAATATTGGTCTATTCATTTTCTAGTATACTTCCACAAAAAATTGTTTTTAACTAGGGGGGAAAACAATGAGCTCTTTGCGTATCGGTTGGATTGGCACTGGCGTCATGGGAAAAAGCATGGCCTCACATCTTCAAAAAGCCGGCTATCCATTGACAATTTTTACTCGCACCCGGTCAAAAGCTGAGGAATTGCTACAAAATGGTGCCACGTGGGCTGATAGCCCCAAAGCTGTAGCAGAAAAGTCGGATGTGGTCTTCTCCATTGTCGGCTACCCTAAGGATGTAGAAAGTGTTTTGCTGGGAGACAACGGAGCGCTTCAGGGTCTCTCCCAAGAAGGCATTCTCTGCGACATGACCACTTCCAGCCCGGCTCTCGCCGAACGCATCGCCAAGGCAGCCGAAGACAAAGGCTGTCAGGCCCTGGATTGTCCTGTGACAGGGGGCGACATCGGGGCCCGTGAAGCACGCTTGACCATTTTTGTGGGTGGAGCGGAAAAAACGCTTGCCAGCCTACGACCTGCTCTTGAGTGTTTAGGCAAAACCATCATGCATTGTGGCGGCCCCGGTATGGGACAAAAAGCCAAACTCGCCAATCAGATCGCCATTGCTGGTGTGATGTTCAGCACCTGTGAATCGCTGCTCTTTGCCCAGCGTGCCGGCCTCGATGTCAAGCAATGGCTAGAAGGCGTGGTTAAAGGAGCGGCCGGAAGCGCGGCCATGAACACCTTGGGTCGCAGAGTCTTAGCTGGAGACGTTGCCCCGGGCTTTTTCATCAAACATTTTGTCAAAGATCTCGGCCTCTGCCTTGAGGAATGCCGGCGTATGGGACTGGTATTGCCTGGAACAGAAGCTGCCGATCAGCTTTATCGCACACTCATGGCCCAAGGCTTCGGTGACAAGGGCACACAATTCCTGACCGAGGGCCTGGCTAAGCTCAATGGCGTAAACTGGCAATCTGTCTAACCAATCTGTGACGCTTGTCACGGAAGATTCTTACAATTTGCGCTATCTTCCAGCACGATAAGCATTACAGACATCATGCTCATTATCGGTAGCTTCTGATTTCCTTTTCTCCACGTTAACTACGCTTTCCGTAAGAGCTCGCAGCGAATGCCGTCCTTTGTTCTCCAGAAATGGCGACAAGACACTTCCGATCTTTGAAGGAGGTTTCCATGGCAAAGCCAGAAAAACGCCCGTGGCTGAAAATTTTTCTGGGTGGAGTCGTCACGGGAGCAGTTTTACTGGTCGTTTCTGCATACGCTATGCTTTGTACAGACCAGCGTCAGTTCTGTTCGGTCTGTCACATCATGAGCGAAGCCGCTGTAACACACAAGCTTGGCACCCATGCAGACCGTTCCTGTAATGACTGTCATGCTCCCCATAATTGGCTCGTTAAGATACCTTTCAAGGCTCAGGCGGGAATCGAAGATTTCCTTGGCAACCTGATGGGTAAGGATGTGCCCTCAATGCCCAGCAAGACCACCCGCGACATGGTCAATGCCAACTGTATTGCCTGTCATACTCAGGTCAACACCAATGTCGCGAGCATGGCCGCCAAGCCCTACTGTGTGGATTGCCATCGCAATCTCGCTCACATGCGCTACCAACCTATTGCCAAAAGGACCGTATCTTATGAATAAGCGACTTGTAACTGTGGCCATGCTTTTTGCAGGGTTCACAGGCTTGGTGGCCTTGACCGGGTGCAATGATGTCTCCACTGAACTGAAAACACCAACGTACTCCACAGGCCTTGACAAAAACGAAATATCTTCCAAGGCCTTCATGAAGCAGTTCCCCTCGCAATACGCCTCCTACATGAAGAATAATGAATCCGAAGTCATGACCGAGTATAAAGGATCCGTTGCCTACCACAAGAACGACAATGTCAATCCTCTCCCCAATGGCTTTAAGCACGCCCAGCCCTATCTGAAAAACCTTTGGATGGGCTATCCCTTCATGTATGAATACAACGAGCCCCGCGGACACACCCATGCGGTGGAAGACTTTGTCAACATTGACCGTCTTGACGCCTTCAGCGCCGATGGCAAGGGACATATGCCGGCCACCTGCTGGAACTGCAAAACTCCGCGCTTGATGCAATGGGTCGCCAAGTATGGCGATGATTTCTGGAGCAAGGATGTCAACGAATTCCGCTCCAAGGACAAGGTCACGCAGGAAGAAGCCATTTCCTGTGCCACCTGTCATGACCCCGCAAGCATGGAACTCAGACCCTATTCCGAGCCTCTGCAGGACTGGCTGAAGCGCTCTGGCCAAGACTGGAACAAGCTTAGCCGCAATGAAAAGCGCACTATGGTCTGTGCTCAGTGTCACGTGGAATACTTTTTCATTGAAAAGGGCAACGGTCCCAACAAGCGGCCTGTCTTCCCCTGGGATCTCGGCAAGAACCCCGACGCCTTTTATGAATTCTACAAGACCCATGGCAAGAAGGACGCCAACGGCAAGGAAGGTCCGTTTGTTGACTGGGTTCATGCTGTCTCAAAGGTTCCCATGATCAAGATGCAGCATCCTGACTATGAGACCTTCCAGGACGGTCCCCACGGTGCCGCAGGCGTTTCCTGCGCCGACTGCCATATGCAGTACATGCGTGAAGACGGCAAGAAGGTGTCCAGCCACTGGATGACCTCACCCATGAAGGACAAGGAAATGCGTGCCTGCCGTCAGTGCCATGCCGACAAGACAGCAGAATACCTACGCAGCCGTGTGCACTACATTCAGGAAAAGACCTTTAGCAAGCTTCTTGAAGCAGAGCGTCATTCGGTCAAGGCCCATGAAGCCATCCGTCTCGCCAATGCCTATACTGGCGTAAAGGCCGAAAACTATGAGGCCCTGATGCAGGAAGCACGTGAAATGGTACGCAAGGGCCAGCTCTTCTGGGATTACGTTTCCGCAGAAAACAGTATTGGCTTCCACAATCCGACCAAGCAACTCAATGCGCTGATGACTTCCTACGAAAGCAGTCAAAAGGCCATTGACCTTGCCGAGCAGGCGACAAAGTACGGTATCTCACCCAATCTGGCCGGTGCAATCGAGACTTTGGTGCCGCCAATTCTGGAAATGAGTCGTGAGCTGCAGCAAAATGAAGAATTCCTCAACCGTCATCCCTGGACCAAGATGCTGCCGGTTATGCCCAAGCATGAGAGAGTCTGGAAGGGGCAGGATCGCCTCGATATGATGAGTAGCGCGCAATCCAAGACGAAGTAGGACTTGCTAACGGGAAGGATCCATATCCTTCCCGTTTTTGCTTGACAGGGATTGTCGCCTTTTTTGGCAAAAAAAAGTCCGAAAAATCGGACTGAACCCAGGCAGAAGACAAGCCAAACAATGCTCATTGCATTCCAAGAGATTGTGCTAGAGCCGCCAATGCTCTGGCACAATCTTCTGCATTGGGATGAAGAGCCGCCTCTTCAAGACGGTGCTTTCGTTCTGGTGTCATCGGATGATGAGCGCTGTGCCCTGAAAAATGAACACGCCCCTGACAGCTGAAAAAGCCCAAAAGCTCGTTGTTCTGGTCCTGCAACAGGTGAGAAACCGCGTCCCGTAAGTGCTGTATGTGTTCTGAATCGGGCCAAGCCGCGTGTGTACAGAAGAAAAACACTGTTTTCCCCCGTACAGTCTGCATAAAGCGCAGCATGCGAGGATCAGGCATGCCTCGGATCACCCAAAAGCCAAGAATGAGACAAGCATAATTCTCGGGATTCGGGGCCTCGGCAATGGAGAAAAGGGGAATCTCAAGACGTTCGGCAAGAAATCTGGCAAGGGTTTGCGTATTGCCTGTTACCGAAGAATACACGATACAATGCGGTTTACAGATCATCCATTCCGGCAGTCGCCAAAAGACTCTGGCTCTGCCGCCTCCATGAAAAAAGCTCATTCAAAACGTCAAGTCAAAAGCCCGCACTCTCAAAGCAGGCAAGCCAAGGCGATAGAGGCCCAGTGCTCTCAACCATCACATATTGGCCAGCTTTTGCAGTGCCTTTGTGTCAAGCAAAGTGATTCGCCTGCGATCCACAGAAATATAGCCTAACTCTGCAAGGCGGCTCAGTTCGCGCGACATGCTTTCACGTGTCACGCCAAGAAGCCTGGCCATGAGTTCTCGACTGATGTCTAAATACAAAATTTCTGAGCCGTCCATACGACTTCTGTGCAAGAGCCAGGCAGAAACCCGACAGGCCACAGAAATGCGTCCCTGCGAGCCCACCAGCTTGTTGATGAACAAACGCTGGCGTGCAGCCATGTATTTCATCGCCCGCAAGGCAAAAGCGGCATTGCTCTGCATCAATCCCAAGATCAAAGACTTTTCGAAAAGATACAGCGTGCCCTGGTTGATGGCTATGGCAGAATAGGGCATTCCGCCTTCATAGAAAAGCACGCCCATATCCACAAAAGAGCTGGGGCGAATCAGGTGCAGAACGCATTCACGGCCATGCGAGGCACTGCACGACAGCTTGATCAGACCAGAGCAAAGAAAGAAGAGCGGAGCATCCTCTTGACCCTGAGCATAGAGTACTTCCTCAGCTGAAAAAGCGTGCAGGCGCGCTTTTTTTGTCAACTCTTCCCGTTCATGCTGCTCAAGGACATCAAACGGCGAAAGCAGAAAAATCCCTTCATTCTCAGAGGACAGGCGAGGCTCAGTAATCGGCATAGAAACTCCGATAGCATCATCTGAACAAACGCAAAAAAGCAAAGAGTCAGGCCAGGCAAAAGCTCTCAGACTCAGTGTATTTCCTCACTAAGGGATAGCCAAAACGCTCTTGGACTGATGTGATTACACTCACAACCAAGAACAGCACAGCAACTATCACCGTGAAAAGCATTAGACAAAAATTTCAATTTTCTCTATATTCCGGCCAATTGTCCGCTTATGGGCGCCAATCTCATTTTTCAGGAGTGTTCACATGAAAAAACTGCTCATGCTCTCTCTTTCCCTGGCCTTAACGCTGATGGCCTTTACCGCCCAGGCCGAAACACGTCTGACCTTTGCCACAGGCGGCACCTCAGGCGTCTATTTCCCCTTGGGTGGAGCCATTGCTCAAGTTCTCACAGCCAAAAGTAATGGCGCGCTCTCCATTACCGCTCAGGCCAGCGGAGCTTCAGGAGAAAACATGCGCCTCATTGAAAGTGGTGACGTCAACATGGCCATCGTGCAAAATGACGTTGCCGATTCCGCTTATAATGGCACGGCCCCCTTCAAGGAAAAGCTCACCAATGCCCGCGCCATTGCCCGTCTCTATCCTGAATACCTCCATATTGTGGCCAGCAAAGAAAGCGGTGTTACCTCCATGGCCCAATTCAAGGGCAAAAAGCTTTCCGTTGGGGCCCGCGGCAGTGGCAATGAATTGAATTGCCGCCAGATTTTCAATGTCTTTGGCCTTGATTACAAAAACATCACGCCTATCTTCCTGCCCTACGGACAAACCGCTGAACAGTTCAAAGATCGCCAGCTCGACGGTTTCATCTTCACCATCGGTACACCCAATCCTGCTATTCAAGACATCACCACAGCTCAAGATGTCCAGTTTATTCCCCTGGACGCAGCTTCAATGGACAAAATTGTCGCAAGCTTTCCCTACCTCGTAAAGGATCAGATTCCCGCTGGTGTCTATAAGGGACAGAAAGAGGCCGTGCCTACCCTTTCCGTGCAGGCTATTCTTGTAGTCAGCAAAGACATGCCTGATGATGTGGCCTACACCCTGACCAAAACCCTCTTTGAAAATCTTCCCGACGTGGCCAAGGCGCACAATAAGGGCAGTGAAATCTCCCTTGAGCACGCCAAGGACGGAATCACCATTCCTTTCCACCCCGGAGCTGAAAAGTATTTTTCTGAAAAGGCTGCAAAATAGTTTTACCGTGTGAGGAGCAGAGAAAAATCTCTGCTCCTCACATCCGTCTAACACTTTCCCCGCCATAAAAGTCAGGCTTTTCCATGCCCTTACTGATTCTGCTTTTTTTCCTTGCCCTCTCCTCTCCTGCCTCCATTCAAGCCCAAGATCTTCACCTTGAAGTGTATAATGGCCAGCATGCCAAGGTTTTCCAGAAGGATCTGAGTGAAGGCCAATGCTTTGGCATCCGCTTTATTCACTCTGTCGCCAAAAGCCCGGTTGAAGACTGGTACTGCGTCCATGAGGATGCCCTCTATCTTGAAAAAACAATCTATCAAGACTTTGGCGCAGGCCTTCCCCACTCCGCCGATGCCGGTCAAAACATGCGCTTTGAAAAAGACAAAATCGTGATTGAAGGCTTTCACAGAAAACTGCCTGAATTTACAGTGCGCGTGGGACGCATTGCCGAACACACGCTGCTTTTCCCGCAAAACAATGGCTCAAATCAAGAGCTCACTCTCAAAGAGCTTGCAGCGCCTGGCTCTCCCCTGACCTTCACCCTCTCTCACTAATCAGCTGTCTCATATTGGCTTTGGCGTTACGTCGGCAAAAGCTTTGAGTATTCAAAAAAAATTGAGTATACTCTTTTTTTTTGACAATTGAGCTTTTGAGACTTCTCAAAGCCCATGCGGCCTTTTGTCATTTTTCCTGCCAAACGACCACAGACACTTTGCAAACTTTTCCCTGCTGCCACTCAACCATTACGTTTTGCTGGCCAGCTGTTTTTTTAGCTCACAAAGGTAGACGGTATGAGCCATAAACACAGACTTGAAGCCATTGTCGAAAAAGGATCAGGCGATTTTTCGCTGGCCAAAGAAGAAATGCTCAATGCTGAGGCTGTTGAAAAAGCGCAATCCACAGTTGATGTCTCGGCAATTGTCGCCAAGTACGACAAAGAATCCGCCTACCGATCCTTTGATGGCTGGCTGGAAATCGCCATCAAATTTATCTGCATTCTCTTTTCCCTCTTTCACCTCTTCACTGCTGCCTTGGGGCAGTATCCCCCGCAAATTCAGCGTGCCGTGCATTTGGGCTTTGTCCTGGTGCTCATCTATCTGCTCTATCCGGCACGAGCCGATGGCAATAAGCACAAGCTTGCCTGGTATGATTTGCTTCTTGCCTTAGCAGGTGCAGCCGTTTGTGGGTATATTGTCTGGAACTACGACTCCATTGTCCTTGACGCAGGACCAGCCACAACCACAGATTTTATCTTCGGCCTGGCTTCCATCCTCCTTGTTCTCGAAGCCACCCGGCGCATTGTGGGGCTTCCGATCACTCTCGTCGCCATCTGCTTTCTGGCCTATGCCCTCTTCGGCAACCATATTCCAGGTATGTTGGGCCATCCAGGTTTTTCACTCAAACGCATCATCTCCTATATGTATCTGACCACCGAAGGCCTTTTCGGTACACCTCTGGGAGTTTCAGCCTCTTTTGTTTTCCTCTTCATTCTCTTCGGGGCTTTTTTGCACAGCACAGGTCTTGGCAAGTTTTTCATTGATCTGGCCTTGGCCGCAGCTGGACGCTTTGTGGGCGGGCCAGCGAAAGTCGCCGTTCTGGCCAGCGGCTTTTTTGGTACCATTTCCGGTTCCTCTGTGGCCAATACGGTTTCCACAGGCACCTTTACCATTCCTCTCATGAAGAGTGTGGGCTACCGCGGCGCTTTTGCCGGTGCTGTGGAAGCGGCGTCCTCCACCGGCGGACAAATCATGCCTCCAATCATGGGGGCTGCAGCCTTTATCATGGCGCAATTTCTGGGTGTAGGTTATATCGAAATCGCCAAAGCCGCCTTAATTCCAGCAGTGCTTTATTATCTGGCTGTGGGCTTCATGGTGCACATGGAGGCCAAGCGTCTTGGCCTGATGGGTATTCCCAAAGAAAGACTGCCCAAGCTCATGCCCGTTCTGCGCAATGGCTTTTATCTGCTCATCCCCATCTTTGTCCTCATCTACCTTCTGATCCAGGGCTATACGCCGCTCAAGTCTGCCTATTACTGTATTTTGGCTACTGTGATCATTTCCCTTGTTGCCCAAAATATCACCGTGCTTCTTGGCGCACAGGCCAGTAATCTCAACCTTGGAACCGAACTTTGCAATTGCAACAAAATGGCCTTTTCTGATCTCCTACTGGCCCTTGAAAAAGGTGGACGTCTTGCACTGGGAGTTGCCGCAGCCTGCGCCTGTACTGGGTTCGTCGTTGGCACAGTGACACTGACTGGCGTAGGCCTCAAGCTGGCCAACGCTATTTTGACCCTTTCCGCCAACAACTTTGCTCTGACCCTCTTCTTCACCATGATCTCCTCTATTATTCTCGGCATGGGACTGCCTACCACCGCAAAATATATTGTTCTCGCAACCATTGCGGCTCCGGCCATTGAAACCTTCGGCGTTCCCAAACTTGCTGCCCACCTCTTCATTATGTACTTCGGGATTCTCGCTGACCTCACCCCTCCGGTAGCTCTTGCTGCCTACGCAGCCGCCGGCATTGCCAAATCTGAACCCAATGCCACGGGCTTCATGGCTGTAAAACTCGCGGCAGCAGGTTTTCTCATTCCCTATGTCTTCTGCTATGATCCGGCCCTGCTGATGATTGGGGCAGACAATTTGCAGATTGCGATCATTGTGGCCACGGCCGTTGTCGGCATCGCAGCCCTCTCCTTTGCCGCCGTGGGCTTCTGGAAGCGCAAGCTGAATATTCTGGAACGGCTCCTCTTGCTTGCAGCCACTATCTTCCTGATTATTCCCGGTCTTTTCACTGACGCCATCGGCATCGGTATTATGGCCTTAGTCTATGTCCTCCAAAGAGTTGTGGGACAAAAGCCACAACCGGCGCAATAATGCTGCTGATTCTTTTTGCCAGTCTTGCCGCTTTTACTGCCGGCTTTGTCGATGCCATTGCTGGTGGAGGAGGACTTATCACAATTCCGGCTCTGCTTTTGTCCGGTCTTCCTCCCCATCAAGCCTTGGCCTGTAATAAATTCAGCTCAACGCTCGGTACGGCATCTGCTGTCGGTAGCTATGCCGCAAAAAAACTCATACGCTTTGATCTGGCCGTACAAGGCATAGCTTTTTCTCTGCTCGGTGCTGCTCTAGGCTCAGTCATAGCCCTGCATGTCTCACCAGACCTCTTGGGCAAAATCCTCGTAGGACTGCTACCCTTTGCCCTTATTGTGACCATTATCCCCATTGATCACAGCAAAAAACAGCCACCTTCCATCAAATTCTGGAAAGTGGCTGCAGTCTGCCTTGGCATTGGCATCTACGATGGTTTTTTTGGCCCCGGAACAGGCAGTTTTCTGATCTGCTGTTTTCACTGGCTGCTCGGCCTGGAACTCCTCAAAGCCTCAGCCACAGCCAAAGTCCTCAATCTCGCTTCCAATCTCGCCAGCGCTATCACCTTTGTTGTGCATGGCTCGGTGCTCTGGTCGATTGCTCTTCCCATGGCCATCGCCAGTATCACGGGCAATATCCTTGGTAGTCGTTTTGCCATACACAAAGGCAACAAAAGCGTGCAGCGCTTCCTCACTTTTTCCCTATTCCTACTGACACTCACACTCGTTGGCAAATATTTCCTTGTCCCAAATCCATAAGGCTCTGCCCAAAAATTACTTTTAATTTTTTTCCAATAACTCTATACTGTCTCTCGAATCTTTACGCCTACTTTTGTGCGATTGGAGGACAGAATGGAGGAAGCCCAAAAACTGTTCGTTGGGATCATGATGACTA
>JAILPJ010000092.1 GCA_024699605.1 Desulfovibrio sp.
CTTGGAGATTCTGTTTTTCCTCGTCAGTGATTGTTATTTCTTTTCTTTTTCTTGCCATAGAGGATCCCTCCACAAGATCCTCTACCAAAATTTTAGAAATACGTCAAATTAACATAGTTATTTAAAGAACGAACTACTAGATATACGCTGTTTTTGGCAAAGGAAGGATTGTCTTTTCGTCTCGTGACTGAGATAGACGTGTTTCGGCGAAGAGCGTACGTTTGTCAGAGACAGAAAAATCCGACAGAATGTCTGTCGCCTCTAGGTTTTTATGCTGCCGCAGCACCATGTGGAGAGCATATCTGTTAGCTGACTGGTCTTGTTAGGCGCACTTCATTGATGACCGATGAAAGACAGGCGCTGGAAGGCATCGGAGAGGACGAAGTCCATAGGAGATGTCAGCAGGCAATCCCAGAGAACGAAATGAGATATGTCGTCATGCTGCTCATGCATTTTCTTGAAACACAGTCAAGAATGGCTACGCGCTGTGTGATCGTGAAGACAGCGCGTTACGTTGCCCCTTAACGGTAGTATCTGTTATGGAAAAATCATAAAATATTATAAGTATTTATCTTTTATTCCTTTTCCTTCTCATCTCTGAGCGTTAGCGTCTGATTTTTCCGTAGCTACTTTTGTTTGGTGTGAGGCTTCGAGGACTTACATTCCCCATATGAAGAAAATTTACTTCAGGCCAGCAGACGTTTATGCTGAGCTATCGTATGGATACTGTGTTAAAATTCGAGATCAACAGAATTGTTATGTCAAGAAATTTTTAAAGATTTTTAACTTTTAAAAGTGTCGGCCTTCTCGGTATGAATGGCGAGCCGCCCTCACTGAAAATCTTATGATAGTCTGAGTAGACTCTGATCGCAAGACCCCGCATCTCTGTGTCTTTGCACAGCCCACTGAGAAAAGTTTTTACTCTTTTTTTGTTTTATCTTTGCCATGGAAAACTGTGCAAAGATTCACTATTTTTAGCTTGCTGGAGCTTTTTGATGGATTGGTCAACCAAACGTTGTGTTGTTCTTGATATGGATGGAACGGTGTATCTCGGCAATATTCCTATTAAAGGGGCGGTTCAATTTATTCAAAAACATTGGAAAAATATTGATTTTTATTTTTTAACCAATAATACTTCAAAATCTTTGTCAACGTATGTGACAAAATTGAACAGTATGGGCATCCTTGCACGGCGAGAGATTTTGTTATCTCCTGTCTTGCCCCTTGTGAATTTCTTGCGAGAACGGCATATTCAAAAGATTTATCTGGTTGGCAATCAGGATTTTGCCCGTGAGCTGCATGAAAAGATGCCAGATCTTGAGGAGTCAGAAGACAATGTGCAAGCAGTCGTTTTAGCTTACGATACGGAACTGACCTATCAAAAGCTGGCTAAATCCGCCCTGCTCTTGCAAAAGCCGGAGATTCTTTTTCTGGCAACACATCCTGATCTTGTTTGTCCTTCACCAGAGGGTCCTCTTCCTGATGTGGGCAGTTTTATCAGTCTCTACGCAACGGCTACGGGGAGGAAGCCTCAATTTATTTTTGGTAAACCCGATCCCATGATTCTACAGCCACTGCTTGCCAAATACCCCAAGGAAAGCATGGTTATGGTGGGAGATCGTTTGAGTACAGATAAAAAGCTTGCAGAAAATGCAGGTATTGATTTCGCTTTGGTTTTGAGCGGAGAAGCCACTCGGGACGATCTGGCCAAGGAGGAACGGCAACCAACAGTAGTTCTTGAACATCTGGGCGAAGCCGAAAAGGATTTTCTTTAGTCTTGAATCCCTGATGCTATTTTTTAGAATTGCATGTAATGCATTGATATTCTTAAAAATACGATTTTTGTTTTCTCTCAAACCGTTTATTTTTACACACTTCTTATTACACTCTCTGATCTTTCGACAGATTCCTGTTCACTGCGTTAGATTGAAAAAAGAGCAGAATATCTTTTGATATTCTGCTCTTGACGTTTTTGAAGTTGTTCTCTGACCTTATTCGTTCTTCATCTTTTCAACCAAGTTCGCCAGAGTTTCTGATTGTTGAGCGAGATCTGCTATGGCCTTGGTAGCTTCATTCATGGCCGCCGCAGTTTGACCTGACATGGAATTGACCGCCGTGACGGACTGATTGATTTCTTCACTGGCAGCGGATTGTTCTTCGGCTGCCGTGGCAATAGCACGCACCTGGTCAGCAGTATCTTCGACATTTTTAACGATTTGCTGCAAGGCCTCACCAGATTGCTGTGCAAGATTTGTCGCCTGGTCTACAGCGGTCAAGGCCTCCGACATTTTGTCGACACTCTTTTGTGCGCTGCTCTGTATGGCTGTAATGGCCTTGGAAACATCATTTGTCGATGCCATGGTTTTTTCAGCCAGCTTGCGCACTTCATCGGCCACAACCGCAAAACCGCGACCGGCTTCACCGGCTCTTGCCGCTTCAATGGCGGCATTTAAGGCCAAAAGGTTGGTCTGATCGGCAATGTCGGAGATGACATTCATGATCTGACTGATGCTCTGTGTATGGCCATGGAGCTGCCCCATATCCTCTTGCAATTCCAGAGAAAGCGTTTGTACCTGGTTGATGCTGGTCAAGGCATCGGACAGAATCTTTTGTCCGTCTTCGGCATTACGTCTGGTCTCGGCTGAGACGGAAGCCGCAGAGGAGGCATTATGGGCAACCTCTTGGACGGTGGCATTCATTTCATTCATGGCCGTAGCTGCTTCAGATAAGCGGTTCGAAGATTCTGAAGCCACACGGTCTGATTCCTCAATCTGAGCCGATAATTCACTGGCAGCAGTCGATATGCCATGCACGACACTGTCAAGATGGTCTGCTGCGGTATGCATTCCTGCACGCTTTGCGTTTTGTGCTTCAAGAGCAGCGGCTTCGGCTTGGTGCATAGCCTGTTCTGCTTCCTCGCCTTTCTTCTGAGCTTCAGCAGTAGCCTGATCTGCTTCACTGATTTTATCTTTTAAGGAGCTGACCATGTTACGTAACGCATTGACGAGATCGCCGATTTCATCCTTGCGTGGTCCAACACTAAGTTGTGAATCAAGCTTTCCTTCAGATACGAGCGTAGCATAGTTAACGGTATTTTTCAGTGGCGTTACGAGATTTCTGAAGAAGAGGAAGCCGAGTAGGCTCAGGACCACAACAATCACCAACACCGTGACCAAGCAGTAAAAGGCGATGTTACTGACTGTGTTTTCTATAACATCAACGCTTGCGCCGATGAACCACATACCGAGTATTTTGCCTGTACTGTCCTTGATCGGCCAGTAGACTGTGCGATAGGCATTGCCGAGAATAGTGGCTGGAGCCGCATAGATGCCTCCGCCCTGCAAAACAGCACTTTGCACAGCAGGATTGTTGAGTTTTGTACCAACTGCGCGGTTGCCATTGTTGGTAATAGTCGTGGAGATACGCTGATCATTGTCAAAGATCGTCATTTCCATACCTGTAACCTTTTTGATTTCGTCGACAAAGGTATGGGTGTTAAAACGATTTCCCAGAAGGATGGCGCCAATCTGCTTCCCAGCATCGCGGATAGGAGCAGCCGCACCTACAGAGAGACCGCTTTTTTTCAGGTCAACAGCTTCTGCCAGAGCCTGACCATTGAGGGCAACACGAACAATATCAAACTCAGCAAAGCTGTCTCCACGATTATCGGAATGGCCGCGTGCCAGAACAATGCCCTTGTCATCTAAGATCATGACAAAGTCGCTTTCGCATTCTTTCTTGGCTTCTTTGGCAAAATCGATGATTGCGCTTTGATCTTTGGCTAGAAGAGCTGCTCTAAGATGCTCGTTACCAGCAAGCATTTTTGCTTCTTGGAGTAGGGCTATTTTATTGTTGGTATAGGTATTGTCGACAACCTGACGGACAGTCTGCAACTGGCTGTGAATTGTATGGTCAAAGCCTTCGTGCATGAAGTGACGCGAGGTGAAGAAAATCGCTAGAGAGCCAATTAAAATGCTGAAAATGAGCACAGCAGTGCATTTGAACATGATAGAAAGCCGCATTTCTTCCTCCCTGAATCCGTGATGAGCTATTTGCGGAAAACGGGTTTAACCTATTGAATTTTTTGAAGTTCGGAAAGTATTTTCTTGTTTGATGAGGTCTGTGAGATTGCACAAGATGACCGAGCGTGAGGTGCAGCCACAAGACGGAACACGATGCAAAAGCGTGTTTTTCGACTGCCAATATCATGAACGATGATCTGTCCTTATAATTCGCAATACGTTGGAGGGTCTTTTCAGACTATCCCCGCATAGCTTTACTGGATGATTTTTTACGTGCATAGCATAGGCTGCCGTCCTAGCAAGACTGCGGTCGTCCACGTGCTGGCCGCGGAGACAGCCGCCTTGTGTCTTTGTTTTGAATCCTTGAAAAAGTATCTCTCAACCTCGTGAGTTTCCTCATCAGAAGCAGCTCGAAAAGGAGAAAAGTGAGAACTCTCGTTGAGTTAGCCTTAAAACAAAGGTCGTTAGAAAAAAAACCTTCGTTAGGCCTATCGACCAAAAAGAGTTTTACCCTAGTGTTCCGACTCAATCATCTTTGAAATTCCTGTCATAAAAAATTTAGCATTCGTCGGGAGATGTGAGCTGGACAAAGCATCCGGCCCGAACGTGGGCATTGGGGATGGAGAGCGCGTCTTGCGTGAATCAAGTCCTGCGCAGGCGGCACGCAAGCATCTGGAAGAAGCGCGGAACGTGCTGCAAAAAGGCCTGCAGTCTTTGGAAGAAGAATGGAAGGATGCGCCGGAGGACGAACGTCGCAAGGTCTTGGCCGAAGGTCTGGCCGCACTGCAGCAAAGGATGGCCGTTGAAGAAAACCTTGCCAACAGGCAGGTTATGGCCCTTTTGGAGGAAGAATGCGAGAAGTGGCGGGCTACGCACAAGGCCGTCTCTGTAGTCTCACGGCAAAGCCTGCTGGCTGCGGATAATGCAACAGACATAACGCCAGAAATTGTTGCCGCCATGAATGCCCGCGTGCTGGAGTTTCCGGCACAGCCCTTCGTGCAGGTCAAGAAGCGGGAAGACAGCAAGGGCTCCAAGGAAGATCAAAAGTCTCAGGATGGAAGTAAACGTTGACTTTCCACACCCGTGAGGATTGACAAAAGCCTTTTGACGGTATGGTCAGCGCTATAGCCAGCGTTTTAGCAAGGTTTTGTGCGTTTATTAGCTTCTCGTCTGGCACGGATCAGTCCGCCCGAATTTTTGAATTGGTGTTGGGAAGCGTGCGGGGAAAGAGAAAAGGGTTTTCGGAGAAATCTTCGAAAACCCTTGATTTTACTGGCGCGCCCGGAGGGAATCGAACCCCCGACCCACTGCTTAGAAGGCAGTTGCTCTATCCGACTGAGCTACGGGCGCCTATGACTATCTTCGAATCTGTAAGACTGCGAAAGTATTGACTTTTTGCCAAAATCGCATTTTTGGGTTGCAATCTCACTTCCTAAATGGTGTAGCAGTTTTTCCGTAAACCTGAAAAGTCAGTTGCTCGTCAGGCCGCGTTGGATATTTGTTGGATAAATGTTGGATGTCCTTTGGGTGTCTATATCCCAGACTTTCCGGCAGGTCAACAGAAATGGTGGGCGGTAAAATCCGACCAGCAACTGCATTTTTACTGCTCAAACTATGACTTGACTGCGGAAGTCGTTTCTGATGACTTAGGTAACGGTAAGAAGTTTTTAAGAAAAAATCGTCGATAATTTCGCTAGAACCTCTTCTACGATGATAAAAGGAGCTTTTTCCAAAAACCTTCCATTTCTCGCGATCAGATCTAATGTGCGTGGTTGATCACAACGAACAACCCCAGTGGTATGGGTGCCACAATCATCAAGAGGTACGGTAAACCCGAGCGTTCTGGCAAAGTTACCTTTAGTAGTTATGGGAAGCACTACAGCCATTTGCGTAATTTTGTTGAATGCATCAGGAGATACGATCAAAACGGGCCGAGAACCCTGTTGCTCATGTCCTTCCGTTGGATCAAGCGTAACCAGATAAATATCGCCACGATGCATTAAATACTCTCCTTGCCAGCAGAAGGAGAATTCAACCATGTGACGTCTTCCTCAGAAAACGGCGCAGAAGGATCGCACTGATCCAGCAGTTCCTGTAAGCTGTACTTTTTCCTTCCTGCAGGCTGAATTATCAATCGATCAGATTCTAAGCTGAGACTAACCTCAGAACCTGATTTTAGGTGTAACATTTTCAAAATGGCAGGAGGAACGGCCAGCATGACGGAACCTCCTACCTGTCGTAAGTTGACAGTGTACATAGCTACCTCTTATTTTATTTATATATAACTTTTTTGATGAGGCATGGCAAGTAGCTGATAATGGATTCCAGTCATTTTTTTCGACAGATCAACTCATCAAAACCAGGATCATTGAAAAGAGGGCAAATCAGGTAGAAAGGCAATGGCCTTTTCCTTTGCTCCTTGTAGATACTGCGTATAGGTGTTGACGGTCAGAGATACTGTAGAGTGGCCAAGCATCTTTGAAACAGCAGATACGTCTGCTCCATTCCCTAAGAGATAGGTCGCATACATATGACGAAGGTCGTGGAGTTTGAAACTCTTAGGCTCTGCCCAAAAATAACATTTAATTTTGAGGCGAGATAATGTAGTTCCAATCACCATGCCATTCATCACGCGTAAGGTTGAACTCTTGCATCTCGCTGTCCGTCACTTTTATCCCCTTTTCGTATGTATTGATAT
>JAILPJ010000077.1 GCA_024699605.1 Desulfovibrio sp.
TTGAGTGAGCGATCCCGTGCCTCTTACAGTATTCTGTTTTTTGTAACCCACTTTCCTGCCACGCCCGTACCATATCCATCCTTTGTTCAAGGCTACGTCTGACCATAAAAAAACCTCCTGTTTTAGCAGGAGGTTTGCACATCACATTAGTGTTTGCAAAGAGGGGGGTGGAAAGCTTACACTTTTTTCAAGGGTCGAGGCGTCCATGGCCGCGATCAACTGGTCGATCTTCTCGCTGACGATGAATTCGCGTGAGACTTTCTCTTCGAGCGACCATGAGGTTAGGCCATAGGTTCCGGGCAGATCGACAATGCGGATGCGCGTACCCTGACAATCGAAGGCCCCGGATTTTTTTTCCACTGTCACGCCGGGATAGTTGGCAATATGCTGATGAGCGCCGGTCAGCATGTTGAACATGGTTGATTTGCCGCAGTTTGGCTGACCGGCTAGCGCTACAAGAATTTCTTTCACGAACGTTGTCCTTATTGCGGGTGCGTCTTGTAACCTTGAAAAAGGCAATAGAATAGCCCCCCCCTGTAGAACAGGGGATGACACACCGTAACGGAAATGTTGAGCACGCAAGCTAAGCTAGCGTGGGCAGGTCGCTTTCGAAACCGCCTTCACGCCTTGCGCGAGCATCCGCACGTTAGCGGATTTCTCCCACTTCAATTTCCTTGGCTTCAGCCAGGCGTAAAGCCACATGATAGGTGCCCATCTGCACATGGATGGGATCCCCCAGAGGTGCTTTGCGCACAAAAAGGATTTCTTCACCTGGACAAAAGCCCATGTCCGCAAGACGCTGGCCGAGCATGCCCTTGGCGTTCACGCGAGTGACGCGACAGGGCATCTTTTTTTTCAGTTCATTGAGAGTCACAAGGCATTCCTCCCTGAGAGGGTTCAAGGCCCCAGATCACACCTGCCCTTGGCAAGAAGGACGGATCTGGGACTTTTGCAACGAGCTGATAGACAGGATCTGGTTAAAAAAGAAATATAATTTTAATTTCAATTTATGTCAAGACAACAATTGCTCATTTCTCCTCAGTCTGCAGAGGGTTTTTGCGAAAAGGCGGGCAGAAAAAGGAGGTTGTTTTAGCAGAAGACCCTGTGGGGAGGGCCCACAGGGTCTTCGTACTTGTCTAGACAGGCCACATGGATAGGCCGATACGGTAGCCAGCCCAGGCAACAAGATAGGCCAGAGCCGTATTGAAGATCATGCTGAAGAAGAGCCACTTCCAGCCGCCGGCTTCCTGCTTGATGACGACCAGAGCCACAAAGCAGGGCGAATACAAGAGGACAAAGAGCATCAGAGAGAGCGCTGTGGCCTTGGACCAGTTGGGCGCTTCCTTCAGACGGTCACTCAGGCTCTTGGTCGCTTCCTCATCTTCGGCGTCTTCAATTTCACCGAGCGACCAGGCTGTACCCAGGGTACCCACAACGGCTTCCTTGGCAGCAACACCGGCAATCAGGGCAATATCTGTGCGCCAGTCATAGCCCAGAGGGGCGAGAAGCGGTTCCACCGCTTTGCCTAAACGACCAGCCACTGAGTAGGCGAGTTCTTCCTCGCTCAAGGTGTTTTGAGCGTCGGAGAGAGCTTCCTGGGCTTTTTCGCGTTCGGCTTCAGGGGCGTTTTCAGGCAGAGCATCGACAGCTTTTTGCGCAACCTCAATCTTCTGTTCCAGCGGTGCCGAGAGATTTTCCGGCAGTTCCGGGAATTTCATCATGGCCCAGAGTACAACGGAGATAGCCAGAAGGACCGTACCGGCCTTCTTCATATACATCCAGGCGCGTTCCCAGCAGTGCAAAAGCACGCTGAAGAGCGAGGGAAAACGGTAGGGCGGCAGTTCCATGACAAAGGGGGTGGGCTCCCCTTTCACAATGGTTGAGCGCAGCAGTCTTGCGACAATCAAAGCCATCACCCAGCCGACAATGGTCAGCGTGAACATGATTTTGGGCGCATCTTCAGTGCCGAAGAAGGCGGTGGAAAGCAGAAGGAACACTGGCCATTTGGCGCCGCAGGTCATGTAGGGCAGCGTGAGCAGTGTGGCCAGCTTTTCCTTGCGGCTACGCAGAGTGCGGGTGGCCATGGCACCGGGAATGGCGCAGCCGCCGGCAATGCCGCCGGAGACGCAGTAGGGCATCACAGAGGCACCGTGCAGACCGAACATGCGGAAGATGCGGTCCATCATATAGGCCATACGCGCCATATACCCGCAGTCCTCAAGGAAGGAGAGCAGGGAGAACATGATCACAATCAGCGGCACAAAGCTTAAGACACCACCCACACCGTTGATGATGCCGTCCACAACCAGGGATTTGAGGGCACCATCCTGCATAGTGTCGCCGACCCAGTCGCCCAGTGCCGCCAGACCGTCTTCCACCCAGCCCTGTGGGTAGGCGCCGATCTCAATGGTGAACTGGTACATCAGATAGAGTACGGCCAGCATGATGATGGGGCCAAAGAAGGCATTGGTGAGAACCGTGTCCAGCTTGTCGGAAAAGGCCAGGCGATCCTTGGAGGGATCTTGGGTTAGCACACCGTCGCTCAGAGCGCCGCGGATGAAGCCGTAGCGATGGTCGGTGATCACGCTTTCCATGTTGCTGTCAAGGGTATCGCGGACGTGTTTGAACGTTTCGTCGGCGATCTTCTGCAGTTTGGCCGTTGTCGTCGCATCGGCGCTTTCAGCCTCTTGCAGCATGTCCACATCGCGCTCCATAAGTTTGAGCGCCACGTAGTAGGGATGGTATTTGTCAGCCAAAAGCTTGGCTTGGCTTGCAATGTCCTCCATTTTTTTCAGCGCCGGATCCACATCGCTGCCATAGCTCAGTCTGAGCGGCTCACGCTGACCTTTGCCGGCCAGATCAACTGCGGCGCCCAGGACTTCCTTGAGTCCCTCACCGGAACGGGCTGTCATGGGGAAAACAGGGATAGACAGGGCCTTTGAGAGCCTTTCCATATTGATGGTGACACCACCGGCCTTGGCTTCATCCATCATATTGCAGCCAAGTACAACAGGCATGCCCATTTCCAGCATCTGCACTGTCAGCAAGAGATTGCGTTCAAGGGCAGAGGCTTCGGCAATGTCGATGACGGCTTGGACATTGTTGGAGGAAAGTTCGCGGCGGGCCACAATTTCTTCCATGGAATAGGCCGTCAGCGAATAGGTACCTGGCAAATCGACAAGGGTAATACGCTTGTTTTCGTAAGTGACTTCGCCTTCTTTGCGGTCAACTGTCACGCCCGGATAGTTGCCAACATGCTGACGGGCACCGGTATACCCGTTGAAAACCGTGGTTTTGCCGCAGTTGGGATTACCAGCTAGGGCAATGCGCAGTGGTTTACTGGCATCTGCGCTCATTGCTGTGTCTTGGGAACTCATCAAAAAACTCCTTCAAAAGAACGATTCCGCTTGAATGCTGAGCGGGTTAGAGTGTGGAGCGTATTTGCTGCTTTCTGGAATCTTCGGAGGCAGAGCCTTGCTTGGAGATGCTGGCTGACCTGGCAAGTAATGTTGCGTATTTGTCGGCGCTTTGAGGGATCTCATCTTGGCTTCAAAAGGCCGAAACAGAGGTATTTCAGCCGTCTATAGGGCATGCTTGTTTTGGACTCTTGGAGCGTGTGGCGCTGAGCAGAAATAGGCTCTGGCGGCTGTCTTCCAGTTTTTGATCTAAATAAAATATAAATTGCAATCCATTTTTAATTAATGTGGCTAGAAAACGCTCTGAATAAACAAAGAGGGCAGATGGTGTATGCCCGGCAATCACAATGCGAGAAAAATTGGACAGGTGTCCAGACAGAAGAAATAAAGCAACCGGGCAAAGAGGAGAAAAACCTCTGCCCGCATGGCTTTGTAAGGTGTTTAAAACCCTGTGTGTCAGTTAGAGCGCTTTTTGCCTGCGCAACAGCCTGCGCCCTCTGCCTTCTCTTGGCAGGCCTAGTACCTTGTAACACTTGAAAATTTACAAACTTCTGCTAGTCTACAAGGGATCTCACGGGAGTTACCCTAACTGGCGGAGGTCGATATGGGACGTCCCACAAAATACAGAGTTACTCTTACCAATGAAGAACGAAATCAACTGAATGAACTTACCCATTCTGGTAAGCGCAGCGTT